>CADBMQ010000049.1 GCA_902795765.1 Oscillospiraceae bacterium
CTTCTGGAATGAACTACGGCAAAGAAGACAAACTTCAACCACTCGGCGAGTTTTCAGATGATGTCGAGGAAAGAGTAGTCTACGATTGGCTCAATATTACAGATGTGAAAAAGTCGATGTCAAAGGCAGAAATCGAGGCAAATGAGTTGGTTCGCCTTGTGTCAGAGCAACTTGAAAAACCTGCATTTATTCAAGATGACAAGGAACTTAGACAGGCAAAATACGGAGATATTGCGATACTTTTAAGAAACAGCTCGTTTATTCCCGAAATAAAAAAAGCGTTTGATAAAGCAGGAATACCTTGCAGTTGCAAAGCAGGCGGAGATTTACTTGATTACCACGAAATAATGCTTCTTTTAGCTATACTCGAAACCATAAACAATCCATTTCGAGATATAAATACTGCGTCTGTAATGATGAGTCCAATATTTGGATTTACAGCAGATGAACTCACAAACTTGCGACTTGACAGTAAATATAGTTCACTTTATTCATCAGCAAGCAAAAAAGATAGTGAGAAGTGTGTCAACTTTTGTGAGAGAATACGCAGATGGAGAGAGTGGTCGCATATTATGAACACAGGCGACTTAATTCGCAGAATATGTGATGACTGCTCATTTTTTAATATTGCACTAACCTTTGTTAGTGGCGAACGTTCACGATCAAATATTTTAGCATTTATTTCAATCGCAGATAGTTTTGATAAAGGCGCAGATGCCGATTTGATAAGATTTTTGCGATATATTAAAAGAGCATCACAGTCAAGCAAAGCATTTGGTGTTTCGTCGGATCAAAGTGGGCAAAATGCAGTACAGGTTATAACAATTCACGCATCAAAAGGATTGCAGTATCCTGTTTGCATTTTGGCAGGATTATCAACAAAAATCAATCGAATGGATGCTATGTCAGGTGTGCAGTTGGATAGTGAACTTGGTTTTGGAATGAATATTTGCAACTCAGAAAAGCAGATAAAATACAAAACCATTCCGCAGTTGTCGATAAAGCTCAAACAGTATCGTTCGCAAATATCGGAAGAACTTTGTATTTTGTATGTTGCAATGACGAGAGCGAAAGACAGACTGATTATGCTCAGCACGGTTGATGATAAGACGAAATATGCCGATATGATATCAAATGCAGATTTGCAATATAAAATCGTACATGCAAATTCGTTTACCGATTTAATGCTTGATATTTATCCGATAATAAATGATGTAAGTGAATCTAATTTTGCATCATTGCCGGTAGAAATAGAAAAATCGGAGATAAAGATACCTGATATAAGTGATGAGCAGATGCAAAAAATGACCGAGATTCTCGAATACAAATATCCGTATGACTCAGTAAATACAGTATCATCAAAGGTCACGGCATCGGGACTATCTCATTCAACTATGCAAAACAAGTATAAATTTAAGGCAAGACCAATGTTCACAAAAACTGATAAAGTTTCAGCGGCAAATCGTGGAACGGCTTGCCATAAGTTTATGGAGTGTTGTGACTTTAAAAAGGCAAAAATTGATATAAATGCAGAGATAAATCGTCTTTTAGAGTTGGGAATATTCAATTTGCAAGACGCAAAGATTATTGACATTGAAAAAATCAAACCGTTTTTCAAATCAAAACTTTATACCGAAATAATTTCAAACGCAGATAAAGTGTTAAAAGAGCAACGTTTTATCGCATATTTTGACGCAAGTGAAATATACACCGAAAAAAGCGAAAGTTTCACATACGAAAAAGTTGTTGTTCAAGGTGCGGCAGACTTGCTTGTGATAAAGGGCAATCACTTGTGCGTAGTCGATTATAAAACTGATAACGTGTCGGATATGGACGAATTAGTGCGTAGATATCACGAGCAGTTGAAGGTTTATCAGAAGGCATTTGAACGCATTTTTGAATGTGAAACCTCAGAAGCAATAATATATTCCTTGCGTTTGGGAGATAGTATAAGTATAAAATAAAAATAATATGAAAAAAGTTGTTGATTTTTCAAAATTTCACTTGCATTGTACCAAAAACTGTGTTAAAATATAA
>CADBMQ010000050.1 GCA_902795765.1 Oscillospiraceae bacterium
ATCGTTAATTCGCTTTGCCGCTCTACGAGAAAATACAAGTGCTTCAAGAAGTGAATTTGACGCAAGTCTATTCTTGCCATGGACGCCTGTATTTGAACATTCACCGACTGCATATAAGCCTTTTATTCCTGTCCACGAATCAAGATCAACTTCGATTCCACCCATAAGATAGTGATGGCACGGGAATACCGGTATCGGCTCACAAGTCAAGTCAACACCTTCTTGAAGACAACGTGCATAAATCATTGGAAAACGCTGCTTTAAGAAGTCGGAATCAAGACGAGAAATATCAAGATAGAACTTATCCGAACCCGTTTTTCTTGATTCCATTATTATTGAGTGAGAAACTTTATCACGAGGAGCGAGTTCGAGTCGATCATCGTATCTGTGCATAAATCTTTCAAAATTGTTATTCAAAAGATACGCACCTTCGCCACGAACCGCTTCGCTTATCAAGAAACGCTCTCTCCCCTCACCCGATGCAAATGCAGTCGGATGGAATTGAATATAGTCAAGGTCTTTTATATTTGCACCAAGTTCGTACGCAAGTCGAATTCCATCTCCGGTTGCGATTGAAGAGTTAGTTGTATACTTATATACTCTGCCAATTCCACCTGTTGCAAGAATAACAAAAGAAGACAAAACATAGTAAATGCCGTCATCACACAACATTTCAAGCAAGAAACCATTCTCGGCACGTTTTATTGATAAACAACAGGTATTTTCCTGCATATCAACATTATTGAGTTCTTTTACACGAGCAATCAACGTTGTTGTCATTGCATCACCTGTTGAGTCTTTATGATGCACAATTCTATGTCTGCAATGTCCACCTTCGAGTGTCATACTCAAACTGCCATCTTCCTTACGGTCAAAGTCAACACCCATATTGCAAATTGCACGTACATCATTCGGACCTTCATTAACAAGCACTCTGACAGACTCTGGATTGTTTGCGTTACCGCCTGCAATCATTGTGTCACTAAAATGAAGTTCAGGATCATCATGCAACTCATCAAGTACAGCGGCTACTCCACCTTGCGCAAGTGAACTATTTGACAACTTGAATTTACCCTTTGAACATAACATTATATCAATATCGCTATCTAAATTGAGTGCGGCATAAAGTCCTGAAACGCCTGCTCCCAATATAACAACATCATATTTTCTGCTTTCGGCAGCCATAGGCTCGCCTCCTAAATTTATGTCTTATTTATATTTTATAACATTATCTTTCAAAAATCAAGATTTGTCGGATAATAATTTTAAAAAAAGAATTATTTTACTGTTGCTTGATTGCTGTCGTTTTTGCTCGGTGTTTACAATTCATAGTCGGTTTTTGCGAACGAATTATATAGATATATTTTACAATATATGGTATTATATGAATGCAAAAAGCACAAGAAAGACAATATTGAAAGGATACGAACTAAATATGAGAGTTTTAAAAAACACATCAAATAAGCGTCTTTTATATCTTCCACCCGAATCTATAAAACAAAATCCATTCGCAAGCCGAAAACCTGCAATGCACGACGAAGACAGACAACTTTACGAAAGCATTAGAGATAATGGGTTATTGCAACCGATTACTGTTAAAAAGAATGCAAAATTTCAATCCTACGAGGTTGTTTGCGGTCAACGAAGATTAGATGTTTGCAAACGTTTGCAGATAAAGCAAATTCCTTGTATTGAAATTGAGGCTGACGATTTTGAAAGTTGTCTGTTCTCTCTTATCGAAAACTTAAAAAGAGATGATTTATCTTTTTTCGAAGAAGCAAAAGCCATCGACCTTTTGATAAAACAATGGGGACTGACTCAAATCGAAACAGCAAAACTATTATCCACAACACAGTCTGCTTTATCTAACAAGCTTCGACTTTTGAAGCTTACTTCATCACAACAGCACAGTATTGAAACAATTGGTATGACCGAACGACACGCACGAGCGCTTGTTAGAATTGCTGATGATAATTTGCGTGATAAAGCACTCGATGAGATTATTGTCAAGCGATTAAATGTTCAACAAACAGAACGGCTTATTGACGAAATTTTAAAGCCTATTGAAAAATCAAAGCCGAAAAAGAGCAAAATAAAAAGCGGAAAAGTTACCGATATGCGCTTCTTTGTTAATTCTATTGAAAAAGCAGTTAAACTTATGCAACAGTCAGGTATCAATGCGAAAACGCACACCGATGAAACCGAAGAATACATAAGTTATACCGTTGTTATCCCAAAAAGCAAAGCAGCACTCGGTTGAGTGCTGCTATTTTTTATTTTGATTTTATCAAATTTTGTATTGCTTTCATTGTTCTTTCGCAGTTTTTATCATCATGCAACGGAAAATAAGTTTTTATGCGAGATTTATAGCATTCGTCTATAACAAAATCATTCTCAATACAATGTTTTATTTCGTATAGAAGTGATTTCTCATCTTCAACAACACTACCAAATCCATCTTTACGATAGTCAAACGTACCCTTTTGATAATGGAATTTTCTAAATTCTTGCTCATCAAATTGATAATAGATTGCCGGCTTATTAAGATATGCTACATCAAAAAATACACTTGAATAATCCGTTATAAGCAACGAGCAAGACATAAGCAACTCTTGAACGTCATATCCTGTTTTATCTGCAAGAATGATATTTTCACTCTTTGTTGAAAAATAATGCATATCCTTTTGAATTTCAACATGTGGATAAAAGATCAATTTACAACCGCTTTCGCAAAGCATTTTGTCGAGTTCTTGGTTGTTTATAATCGAATTGAAAGTCTTAAAATAGTTTGTATTTACAAAATTTTTGCCAGATGGATAGTCTGATCCTCGCCATGTTGGCATAACCAAAATCATTTTATCTGATTTTCCAGCACGAATTAAATTATCAAAGCGACAAAGTCCCAAATACTGAGGAACATCTTTATCGTGACCGAATGTATTGCTAATATAATCATACTCCGGTTTTGCACCACATACAAACATATCAACATAAAGCGAACCCTTATGTAGCCACTTCATCTCATTATAAATAACTCCATGCTGCAAGAATATGTGTTTTCCTCTTGCTCTAATACCTTTTGTCGCCAAATGGTAGTGCATAATCAAATCAGGTGCACATGGTTGAACATGAGTTCCCGCATGACAATCGGCACAATAATACATCAAATAATGCTTAAAACTGCGATACTGAACGAATCCACCGAGTTTTGCTATTTTTTCAAAATCAGGACTGCTTTTATCTATTATATATCTTGCGTTTATTTCAGAATGATTTTCTTTTAAATACTTATAAAACCAATAACCGTTATCTCTTGCATCGTTGCCACGTTCGCATACAAGCCAAAGGTTTTTGTATTCATCACTAAAATGCTTGATAAAGAAACCTAATAGTTTACATATTATCATCAATAATATTTCTTTAAAACAACTATGATAATGAGTTCATAGGACAAGTTAGATATGATATTAAGTATTACCTTAGTTTTACTGTTCTTTTTCTTTGACATATAAACTTTCCTTTTTAATTAGAGCGGAAGTCCAACTATTCCGAATAATTTTCTTATTTTGAATTTCTTGATTACAGTTGTGATGACAAATGGAACAACTATTGATACTATCATACAAATAACAACTGTAAGAATTGCTGGCAAACGCATTTTTTCGTATATAATAATACCTAAAAATGCACAACAAAATGGTTGGTGATACATATAGTAAACCATACTGTTTCTGCCAAATTTTGCAAGTATAGTGAGCTTGTTTTCAAGAATACAGCAAACTGATAGGATACCAATGCAAAAACCAACTATCACTATATTATAAACATAGAAGGTTATCATTCCTGTAACAGCATTCTGATAAAGTTCTTGTACCTGTTTCAAAAGGAACAAACATAGCCCTCCACCACAAAAAATCCTAAAACGGATAATTTTTTCTTGTTTTTTTCAACCATTCCAATTGGAATCATTGTGCCTACAAGGAAGAACATATACTTTTGGAAAAAGGCTTTGAATATCCAAACCCATTGTTCGCAGAACAAAAGGTAAAATGCGGGTAATAACACGACCAATATATTAAATGTTATATCGCTTTTCGACACAAATTTATCAATCAAGAAAGTGCAAATAACAAACAATAAGAGTGTTTGCAAATACCATACATGGAAACAATATGGATTATTATTTGTAAGCATCGCAAGTATGAAATCAACTGGTGAAATCAGCGAATACGAGCTTCCTGACAAAATGCTTTTGAGCGGTGATATATAGTTTGCGACTACAAA
>CADBMQ010000051.1 GCA_902795765.1 Oscillospiraceae bacterium
GTATGCTATCGAGTATAGTGGTACTCGTTACGATATGGGTAACAAACTCGGATTTTTGATTGCAAACATCGAGCATGGTTTGAATCACCCTGAAATATGTGACGAATTCAAAGAGTACTTGAAAGAGATTGTTAAGACTATCTGATTGTTGAATAGTTATATTGATAGAACGGTATTAAATTGATACCGTTCTTTTTTTGAGAATTTTCCGCATTAGAAAAAGCAGAAGTGTCTACTCCTGCTTTGCAAATTCAGTATTTGTTCGAGTGCTTCCTGCTCGGTTTTGCTTGCTTCGATTATTTTCGTTATCTTCTCTGCCAATGCTTCCTTTTCACTCTCTTTATAGTTGCGAAATATATTCGAAATCGTTATTCGAGTAGGTATCGAATAACGATTTCTGTCCATATATGTCCCCGACATAATGCAACGTTTCTCCATATCCTTGTCATTCATAATCTACTGCCAAAACCCTATCCCCATACACAAAAAAGAGAAGTATCTTTCGATACTTCTCTTTTATTTTAAACTATAAGTTTATTAACAATCAACTTATTTCTTTGCGAGGATTGAGAAATCCTGCTCTGCGATTGCTACATTGATGAGGTAAAGGTCTTTTACATTTACAACACCATTGTAGTCAACGTCTGCGTTTACGAAAGCAACGGGATCCATTGTTCTGTCGTTTACAACATCGAGAACACCCTTACGAACGTCGAGCAAGTTTACTTTGCCGTTCAAATCGATATCGCCAGGGAGGAAGTTGTTTTCGAGTGTACCTGTAATATTAGCAATCGAAGATACATAGATGTTATTCTCAGCCATATCTGTGAAGAATCCGTCCGGATAAGATGTTGAAATGCTATACGGAGCTGACTTCAAGCCAGGAGCTGCTGTGAACTTAACTGAGAACAAAGTATCGTTTGCAGTCCAGTCTTGGTTGCCCTCAACTGCGAGAACTACAACGAGTTTACCACACTGATTAGCCTTTGTAATATCGCACTCTTTAATAAATGCGCTGTTTGCAACTACTTCCTGAACCTTGATTTTGCTCATATCGAACTGAAGAAGTACACGAGCAGCAGCGATACCAGGGTTGCTTGCTGTTTTGTAATCAACTGTGAGAACGCCTCTGTCTTTTGACTGCTGAGCTGTCAAAACGAGATTACCACCGAACTGCGGAGGATATGCGTTTTCAGCATTTACATTTACGTATGTAGCTGTCTTTTCATCACCAGGTGTTGCGAAACGAACGTTATAACCTGCTCTCTCGGTAGCCGAGATAACAACGCCGTCCAAAGACTGACCTTTCTGTTTGAAGATCAACTTTGTTACGTGACCATCAGTTGAATTAACCTGACCATAGATGTCAGCCAACCAAGCGGTGTAGAAGAACTTACCTCTTTGGTTAGCAAGGTTGATGTCAGACTGTGTCCACTCATAGTATTCATCAAATACAGAACCCTGTTGAACACAACCAAGAAGTTCTACCTTTGTGTTATCGAATACGATATCCATACCGATTTGGTAGATACCCTTTGTATTGTTTGTGATATCATAGTCAACTTCAAAAGTCTTATCCGAAGCAGATACAACGCTTGTTGAAGCACCGAGGTCAACCTCACCGTCATACATAATGTCGTTGAATGTGAACGTCGGATCGTTCCATTGAGCGTCAAGGCTTACTGCTGCGCCATTATTTACAAACAAATCGTAGCCTGCTCTTGTTTGTGAAACAAATGTGAGAGTTTCGTTAAGCGAAACACCTTCACGAAGCTTGAACTTCATGCTACCGATGATGCCAACACCTGTAACATTTGTGAAAGCATCGTCGCTATATGCTGTGTAGAAGAATTTACCTTCGTTGTTTGCTTTAACGATTGCGTCAACATCTACATCATACATATCCGGGAACAAACTGCTGTTATGTTCCAAACCGAGGAACTCAACTTTGTTCTTATCAAATGTAATCATTCTGCCAAAGCTGAATATACCCATAGGATTTGAGGTGAGTTCATACTTTATGCTGAATTCTCTGTCGTTTGCTCCTTTTACAGGAGTACCTGTAACCACATAGCCGGCAGCTTTAGCAGAAGCAGTTGTAACGCAAACTGAAGCGAATACGCTTACTACCATAGCCAACGCAAGAATCACTGAAACGACTCTTTTGGTTGTTCTTTTCATTGTAATTCTCTCCTTAAATAGATTTATCCATCGGCAAAATCACATAAGCCGATATACTACTTTAATTTTACACAATTAAGGCATTATTGTCAACAAAAATAGGACATTTTTTGTTTGTGCAAATGCGAAATTATTAAAGTCCTTTTTTGTGAAAGTTGCACAAGCAACGCAATTTTATTAAAAATTGCGTTGCATTTCTCGATTTATTAGACTTTTATATTTTCCAGATTTCTTCGCAATACTCTGCAATGGTGCGGTCGGAAGAAAATCTACCTGCATTTGCGGTGTTCATAACGCATTTTTTAGTGAATTCAACAGGCTTTTCCTTGTAGTCGTTGAGTGCTTCAAGTTTTTTCTCGACATAAGGTTCGAGTTCAGCCAAAACGAAGTAGTTATCGGGGCTATGCCAGGTTGCGCCTCTTGTCAACGAGCCGAAAAGTTCTTTGAATGACTCGTTTCCGCCATCGTCCATTTTCTTTGACAAAAGCAAATCCACAACTCGCTTCACCTTTTTATTTGACTTGTATATTTTCATCGGGTCATAAGTCGGAGCCGACTGCTCAACCTCATCTGCGGTGAGTCCGAAGATATAGTTGTTTTCTCTACCTGCGGCTTCTGCGATTTCGATATTTGCACCATCAAAAGTGCCGAGTGTAACAGTACCGTTGAGCATAAATTTCATATTACCTGTACCGCTCGCCTCTGTACCCGCAGTCGAAATCTGCTCGGACAAATCTGCCGCACACACAATTTTCTCTGCAACCGAAACGTTATAGTTCGGAATATAAACAACTTTGAGTTGGTCACGCACCTGCTCGTCCGACTCAATCATCTTCGCAATTTCGCCGATAAACTTAATTATCGCTTTCGCACGAACATAGCCCGGTGCTGCTTTTGCCGCAAACATTATAGTAAGCGGACACGGCAACTTGATACTGCCGTCTTTGATGCCAAAGTAAATATAAGCCGCTCCAAGTGCGTTGAGCAACTGACGTTTATACTCATGCAGACGCTTTGCCTGAATATCAAAGACGCTATCGGGATTAACCTCGATTTGGTGGGTATCCGAAAGCCATTTTGCAAGGTCTTTCTTGTTCTGTTGCTTGATTTCGGCAAAACGATTTAAAAAGTCTTTATCATCAACATATTTTTCAAGCGATTTGAGTTCGTCAAGGTTTGTGATAAAGCCATCGCCGATTTTCTCGCTGATAAGTGCCGACAAACGAGGATTGCAAAGTTTGAGCCATCTGCGTTGGGTTATGCCGTTGGTCTTGTTAACAAAACGGTCGGGATAGAGATTGTACCAATCTTTCAAAACACTTGCTTTGAGAATTTCGGTGTGGATTTGTGCAACACCATTTGTCTTTTTCGAGTAGCAAACTGCGAGATTTGCCATATTAACTCTACCGCCGTCAACGATTGCCATTGTTTTTGCGGCATCTTTCTCGACTTTCTTTGCGCTGAATTCTGCCTCTTCGAGTTTCTGCAACTGCTTAATTACGGGAACGAGATGCGGAACTACATCTTTGATGAGTTTCATATCCCACTTTTCAAGCGCTTCGGGCATTACGGTGTGGTTGGTGTATGAGAAAGTCTGCTTTGCAACTTCAACTGCACTTGCAAAGTCAAGTCCACGCTCTGTGAGTCGCCAAATAAGGTCAGGAATGGCAATTACGGGGTGAGTGTCATTGAGTTGGATTGCATAGTATTCGCCAAACTTTGTAAGGTCGCCACCGATATTGCGTTCATACGAACGAAGCATATCTTGAACTGCGGCACAAGAGAAGAAATATTCCTGTTTCAAACGCAAAATTTTACCTGCTCTGCGATCGTCATTCGGGTACAAGCTCAAATGAATTCTCTCTGCCTTATCACGAGCCGAAACCGCAGACGGGTATTTGAAATTGTTGAACAAATCAAAGTCGAAACCGTCCTTTGCACGAGCCTCGAAAAGGCGAAGTGTGTTTATACATTCGCCACCATACGGAATGACAGGCATATCGTACGCAACTGCGTAAACTGTGCCGTCGCCAAACGGAATTTCATATTTCAAGTCCTCACGACAGTATGACCACGGTGTGCCGATTGACTGCCAATCATCGGGAATTTCACGCTGAAATCCGTCAACAATTTGCTGCTTGAAAAGTCCGTATTTATAGCGAATTCCATAACCGATAAGCGGTTTGGAAAGTTGAGCCGCAGAATCGAGGAAGCACGCTGCAAGTCGTCCGAGTCCACCGTTGCCGAGTGCGGCATCTTCAATCTGCTCAAATTCCTTTAAATCTCTGCCCGACTCGCTCAAAATTGTGCCGACTTTGTCGAGCAATCCCAAATTCATAAGGTTATTATAGACCATTCTGCCTATCAAAAACTCTGCCGACAAGTATGCCGCCTGTCTGCCCTTTGCCGAGTCCTTACGGCATTGCGACCACTTCGGTGCAAGTTCGTCCATAACGGCAAGTGAAACCGCATTGTAAAGGTCGGGTACACTTGCTGTGCTGATTTCTTCGTCAAACTTTTTAAGTCTGTTTTCAATCGCATTTTTTAATTGCATTTCATATTCTCCTCTTAAATTCTTCCGTATATTTCGCATAATTTTCGCACTTTTGTGGCTCTTGTTTTGCTTAAATCACGTCTGCCAACTCGCCAAACCCAGTTGCCACCGAGCGTTGACGGTGTGTTTATTCTGCCAGAAGCACCAAGCTCTAAAATATCCGCCATCGGGATAACGGCATACTTCGCATTGCTTGATATAGCCGACCTAATCATACTCTCGACTGCTGTATCGCTTTCGCAATTTAAATAATCACAAACTCGCTTCTTCTCTCGCTCGGTTAGTTCGTCAAACCACGCACGAGTTGTTGTATTGTCGTGAGTGCCGGTATAGACCACGCAGTTTTTGTCGTACTCGTGAGGCAGATACTTGTTGCGGTTTGTGTTGCCAAAAGCAAATTGCAACACCTTCATACCGCAAAAGCCTGTCCTATCGAGCAGGCGCTGTACCTTTTTGTCAATCATTCCGAGATCCTCGGCAATTATTTCAACATCGCCGAGTTGGGACTTAACCTGCTTAAAAAGTGAGAAGTCGGGTCCTTTAACCCACTTGCCCTTTTTCGCATTTTTACTTCCATACGGAATTGAATAGTAGGACTCAAAGCCTCTGAAATGGTCGATTCGCACGATGTCGTAAAGCGAAAAAGCGTGTTTTATTCTGCCAATCCACCACTCGAAATTGTTACCCGACTGATAATCCCAATCGTAAAGTGGGTTGCCCCACAGTTGTCCGTCCTCCGAAAATGCGTCGGGTGGACAACCTGCAACTGCTTTCGGCAGTTTATTTTCGTCAAGTTGGAAAAGTTCGGGCGAA
>CADBMQ010000052.1 GCA_902795765.1 Oscillospiraceae bacterium
TGATGCAGATAGAGTTAAATATATGGATGCAGTTGCTAAGAAATGTATGAGTGCAGGTATGGTTCCGATAGTTTGGGAAAACTATCTTTTGAATATCAATGAACCGTATGGCCTTATCGATCGTAATAGTCCGTACGAGTGGTATTCACCGAATGTAGTCAATGAGTTGGTAAATAAATGTAAAGCATATTCACCGCTTCGCCCTGATTACAACAATCCAACCACAACCACAACTACCACCACAAAACCTATCACAACGACCACAACAACTACCAAACCACAGCCACATATAATAGAAGGCGATATAAACGGCGATGGTGTTGTCAATGTGCTTGATGTAAGAATGCTTGTAAACGGAATTATGTCGGGTGTATATACTAATCCGACTGCAGAACAACTTGCAGTTGCAGACTTGAATAAAGATAAAGTTGTTAACACCCTTGATGCTCGTCAGTTACTTGCAAAAATCCTCTAATTATAATAAACCCACGATGTAAAATCACAACATCGTGGGTTTTGCTTTGTGTTGACAAAATATTGTTAATATGATATTATTCAATAAAAGTATAGTGCTTGAAATAAGGAGAAAAACTTATGCTTAAAATTAAAAATTTCACAAAAAAATACGGAGATACACCCGCTGTTGATAATTTATCGATTGAAATAGAAAACGGTAAAATTTGTGCCTTTATCGGTCATAATGGTGCAGGTAAAACCACAACACTTAAAGCGATTGCAGGAATACTTGATTTTGACGAAGGCGAAATCACAGTAGACGGAATGTCAATAAAGAAAAATCCGATGGATGTAAAGCGCATTATGGCATATTTGCCCGACAATCCTGATATATACGAGTTTATGAGCGCTACGGATTACCTTAATTTCATAGCAGACGTTTATGGAATGAGTCAGGAAGACCGTAAAACGAAAATCGAAAAATATGCAGAACTTTTCGGAATAACAGAGTCACTTGGCAATAAATTGTCAGAGTTCTCGCATGGTATGAAACAAAAAGTCGCAATAATCTCTGCAATAATGCACGAACCAAAGTTGCTTTTGATGGACGAACCGTTTGTCGGACTCGACCCGATAGCATCACACCAACTTAAAGATATCCTCCATGAAATGTGTGAAAAAGGAAGTTGCATATTCTATTCAACACACGTTTTGGAAGTTGCTGAAAAACTTTGCGATGAAGTTGTTATTGTAAAGGGAGGAAAACTCGTAAAACAAGGTAAAATGTCAGATATTAAGGGCGACAGTTCGCTTGAAAATGTATTTTTGGAACTTGAAGATAAGGAGTGATAAAAATGCTTTTCACACTAATTAAATTACAGGTAAAAAAGCGAATAGCGTCTTTATTTAATACTAAGAGCAAAAATTCGGGCTTGTCAGCAATGGGAATTTTGGTTTCATTTGCACTTATATTCGGAATTGTTATTACAGGCTCATACAATCTTGCCGAACTTGCATATACAAACTTTCATAAAGCAGATTTAGATTGGTTTTTCTTTTTGTTCTTTTCAGTACCTGCGGTAATCGCACCGTTCTTTTTCACAGTTTTCACGTCATATACAAATCTGTTTGATTCGAAAGATAACGACCTTCTTTTGTCAATGCCGATAAGCCATCGACTGATAATTTTATCTCGTCTTATTTCAATGTGGATAATTCATATACTTATAATTGCAATAGTAATGATACCGATGGAAGTAAAGTATTGTGAAAAAAGCGGAATAGATGTATTACAGATACTGTGCTTTACAGCTTTAATGTTCTTACTCAGTTTGTTGTCGCTCACAATATCAATACTTGTTGGTTGGATAATTGGAATAGCAACTAAAAATCTTCGTAATAAAAATATGATAATAACCATTATGGTATTAGCATTTTTGGTTGTATATTTCTTTTTGGTATCAAGCGATAAAATTAAAGAAATCGCAAGCAGTTTGATTACGGGCGCAGAGGGTATAGCAGCTAATATAAAGGGAATTTACCCGTTGTATGCAATCGGTTCTTCGGCAACCAAAGATATGTTGTCGCTTATAACCGTATTAGGCATTGTAGTTGCTTTGTTTGCGATTGTATTCATAGCAATTTCAAAGACATTCATCGGAATAGCAACTGCAAAATCCTCAACAAAAAGTATCGGATATAAACAGCAAAATATCAAATCACGCAAAGTATCGACAACGCTTTTCAAAAAAGAGTTTTCTCGCTTTATCAATACACCTGCATACATACTAAATTCAGTAACAGGCTTAATAGTTTCGATTGTGGTTGTAATAATGACATCATTTAAAGTAAATGACGGAACAGTGAATATCAGCGTAACAGTCTCGTCTATCATAGCACTGATTTTGCTTTGTATTTTCTGTTCGCTCGATTTTGTCACAGCACCGTCAATATCACTTGAAGCGAAAACTTTGTGGCTTTTAAAATCATTGCCAATTTCGCCAATGGATAGCATTATTGCAAAATTAAAGTTGCACATTTATATATGCGCACCAGTTACATTCATAACATCAATTATTGCGATAGTGATGTATAATGCAAGTGTGGGATATGCGATATTTATGCTGCTTCTACCACTTGAATATACTTTTATTTCAGCACAAATCGGTATGTACGAAGGAATAAAACACGCAAACTTTAATTGGGTAACCGAAACACAAGCAGTAAAAGCAGGAATAGCATCGCTTTTGTCAATGTTGTTCTCGCTCTTAATTTCGTTGGTAACACTTGCAGCAGCAATATTTCTGCCGATTATTTTAGACTTTTCATTTTTAATATCGTTCTCAGTTTTGTTAGTTTTGTTGACAGTTATAAACGTGTTGTTGTTTAAACTAATAAAAACAAAAGGCGTTAAATTATACGAAAAACTTTAACTCCAAAAATTCAAAGCAATCGCAATAAAAAAGCGGTTGCTTTTATTTATTAAAAAACTTTACATAACACCCGAAATATGGTAAAATAATTTAATAAAACACAAAGAGGTAGAATGAAATGCTGATTGATATAAAATTCAGTCGCTTTAAGAATTTAGGACTAACAGAACAGTTGTTTGATTGGCTCGGCTCAATACTTATGTCAGTTTGTATTGTTGCAGTACTTTTTTCGTTTTTCTTCACGATAGTCGGTGTGCAAGGCGAATCAATGCTTGATACTTTGCAAGACGGAGATAAACTAATAGTGTCAGATTTTATGTATAAGCCGAAAGCAGGGGATATAGTTATAATTTCACGAAATTATAACAATCTCAGTTCAGATGACGAGAAAAACAATTCAAAAGACTCGATAGTAAAGCGTATAATTGCAACAGAGGGTCAAGAGATTGATATTCGTGACGGTGGGGTTTATGTTGACGGTGAGCGTTTGAAAGAAGACTATTTAAACGAGAATAATCAGTCAACTGAGCCGTTTGAATTCAGAGGCCCTGTTACAATAGAAAAGGGACATATCTTCGTAATGGGAGATAATCGAATGAACTCGAAAGATAGCCGCTCAAATGAAACAGGAATAATAGATGAAAAATACATCTTAGGTAAGGTTATGCTTAGAGTAATACCAATAACTGAATTAAAGATGTTTTAATGAAATTATATTAAGGAGAATTACAATGAATTCAGAAATGGTATTGAAGAATGTTAAGTATTTAGATGTATGTAAAAAGACTTTTGTTGATGGAGATATTGTAATCAAAGATGGAAAAATATTTAGTATAAATCAAGAATATGATTCACAAAACGTAATAGATTGCACAGGAAAATACTTGGTACCTGGATTTATCGACGGCCATATCCATTTGGAAAGTTCAATTATTTCACCTGATAATTTTGCAAAAATGGTTATTAAACACGGAACCACTGCCGTTGTAACAGATCCACATGAAATAGCGAATGTATGTGGTATTGATGGCATAAAGTGGATGCTTGAAAAAACTAAAAATGCACCTATGGATGTGTTTTTTAATGTTCCTTCTTGTGTGCCAGCAACTCCTTTTGATGAATCAGCATTCGAACTGAAAAGTGAAGATGTCAGAGAATGTTTCGATTTAAGTGAAGATAGAATTTTAGGATTAGCAGAAGTTATGAATTATCCTGGTGTTATATATGATGATGAGGAAATTTATAACAAGATAAAAATAGCAAAAGAAAAAGGAAAAGTAGTCGATGGACACGCACCCGGAGTTGTAGGTGAAGGATTTAAAAAGTATGTAAACGCAGGAATAATGTCCGATCACGAATGTACTAAATTTGAAGAAGCAAGAGAAAAACTCGAAATAGCAAAGGCGTCAAATAAAGAGTTTTATATAATGGTAAGAGAAGGAACAGCAGAAAAAAACCTTGAAGCATTATATAAATTATTTAACACTGATGAATATAAAGATTATTTGATGTTTGTAACAGATGATAAACATCCCGAAGAACTTAAATTAAATGGACATATCGACTATATAATAAACAAGGCTATTGGTTTAGGTGTTGACGTAGTTGACGCATACGTTGCTTCATCATATAATGCCGCAAAGTATTTCGGCTTGAAAGATAGAGGAAGTATAGAAGTTGGTAAGAAAGCCGATTTAGTAGTATTAGATGATATAAATGAGTGCGAAATAAATTTTGTAATTAAGAATGGTAAAAGAGTTTCCGACGAAGAGATAAATAATATCGCAGAAGAAAGCATAGATGAAGAACTTGACAGAAAAGTAAGAAACTCAATAAATATGGATTATGTAGATGAGTCAAAAGTAAAAAAATCCGGAAAATTGCCTGTAATTAAACTTGTCGAAGGGGAAATAATAACTCAATTTTCAGGATATGCGAGTGACTATGATTTAGAAAATGATATAATAAAAGTTGTGGTAATAGAATCTAATAAAAATACAAACCATATAGGTGTTGCATATCTAAATGGAATGGGATTGAAAGAAGGAGCGATAGGTACAACTGTGGCTCACGATTCACATTATATGATAGTTGCAGGAACAAACGATAAAGATATAGTTTGCGCAGTAAATGAGTTAGTAAAAATAAAAGGCGGAAAAGTCGTAGTTAAAAATGAAAATATCATATCAGAACTCGCTCTTCCAATAGCAAATTTGATGACAGATATTGAGCCAAATGAGGTAATCAATAAAGTTAATGAATTGAAAAATTCGGTTGAAGTTAATGACGGAATAGATCCGTTTATGAATCTTTCCTTCATAAGTTTAGCAGTAATAGATGAAATTATATTACTTCCAGGTGGCGCCTTTTCAGTAAAAGATTGGGGCTTTATAAAGTAAAAAACGTGAACACAGAGAATGGAAGTGAATATAAATATGGATATGCATCAAAAAAGAAAAATGCGAAAAGAAAAAAGTGTAAATAACACAGAAAATAAGAACGAAAGTATGAATATCAACTGGTTTCCGGGTCATATGACCAAAACTCGCAGACGAATGGAAAAAGACCTACCGCTTATAGATTTGGTAGCGGAACTTATAGACGCAAGAATACCATTTTCAAGCAGTAACCCTGATTTGCCCGACATAATCGGCAGTAAACCAAGATTGATACTTCTTAATAAATGCGATATGGCAGATGATGACGTAACTCACCAATGGATTGAGCATTTTAAGAAAAACGGCATAAACACATTGTGTATCGACTCGAAAACGGGCAAAGGATTTAATAAAATCATCCCGACAGTCCGTGAAATTCTCGCAGACCGCATAAAGCAACTTGAAGAAAAAGGAATGAGTGGCAGAACTCTCCGAGTTATGGCAGTAGGTGTCCCGAATGTCGGAAAGTCTTCATTTATTAATCGACTTGCAGGTTCAAACCGTGCAAAAGTAGCCAACCGACCGGGTGTAACTCGTGGTGCGCAGTGGTTTATGATTGCAAAAGGTGTTGAACTTATGGATACACCTGGTGTGCTTTGGCCGAAGTTTGAAGATAAACTTGTCGGCGAAAAACTTGCATTTACAGGAGCAGTAAAAGACACTGTTGTCGATATCGAACTTCTCGCAATGCGTCTTTTGGAAACTCTCTGTAAAAATGAGAAATATAAAGATATGTTGATAGCGAGATACAAATTAAACGATGAAGATTTCGAGGGTGACTCGTATGATTTACTTTGCGCAATCGGTAAAAAGCGTGGTATGAAAGCATCGGGTGGAGATGTTAATACCGAACGATGTGCAAATATGTTGCTCGAAGAGTTTAGAAATATCAAAATCGGTAGAATTTCGCTTGAAACACCGAGTGATGTTTGGGAGGAAAAATAGATGCCCGACTATTCAGTTGAAAATGAGCTTCATAGCAAAGGCTACAATATAGTTTGTGGAGTTGATGAGGCAGGTAGAGGACCGTTAGCAGGTCCTGTTTGTGCCGCTGCCGTAATACTTGAACCCGATACCGTTATTGAGGGACTTAATGATTCAAAAAAGCTGTCCGAGAAAAAGCGTGAAGCATTGTATGATGTTATAATCGAAAAGGCGAAAGCCTGTGCAGTCACACTTGTTGACAACCAAAGAATAGATGAAATCAATATTCTCGAAGCAACTTTTGAAGCGATGGAACAGTCGGTTGATGATTTAAAAATTCGTCCTGATTGTGCAATAATCGACGGCAATAGAACACCGAAACATATATCAGTTCCTTGCGTGACGGTTGTTAAAGGCGATAGCATCTCAATGTCTGTTGCCGCTGCATCAATTCTTGCAAAAGTTACAAGAGATAGATTGATGTACGAACTCGCAAAAGTATATCCCGAATATCAGTTCGAAAAGCACAAAGGCTATGGAACAGCACTTCATTGTGAACTTTTAAGAAAGTTCGGTCCGTGCGATATACATAGAGCATCATTCTTGAAAAAAATCCTCAAATGAACGTAAATAATGTTGGTGTAAAAGGCGAAGATTACGCCGTAAAACTCTTGCAAAATAAAGGCTATGTGGTCGATAAACGAAATTATCGGTCGAGATATGGCGAGATTGACATAATAGCCCACGATGCTGAATATTTGTTATTTGTCGAAGTTAAATCACGAAGTGGAAATGAAACGTCACCACGCTCGGCAGTAACATTATCAAAGCAAGCCAAAATCATCAAAACGGCATTGATGTACTTGCAGGAAAACAATACAAATTTACAACCGAGATTTGACGTTATTGAAGTGTATTTCAGTAAAACACAGTCCCCTTCGTTGCCAAGACTTTGCCATTTAAAGAATGCTTTTGAGGCAGGGGATTATCTTTTATGAAATATTTTGATTTACATTGCGATACACTTGAAAAATGCGTATCAACCAATCAAGTAGTTGAAAAGAATGAGTGCTCGGTTGATGTAGCGAAACTATCAAAATTTGATTTTGCTTGTCAGGTTTATGCGGCATTTATGCACGATAGTTTATCGTCAAAAGAGGCACTCGAAAGTTTTAACCGTCAGTACTCGCTATATAAATTCACGGATTTCAAAAAGACAGGGCATATTTTATCTGTTGAAAATGCA
>CADBMQ010000053.1 GCA_902795765.1 Oscillospiraceae bacterium
GACGCTTTCTCATGCTGATAATAACGAGAACAACGATTGTAACAACATACGGTAACATTTTGAAAATCTCCTGAGTGCTACGATCGAGTCCCGGAATGAAGAGGTAGATGATATACAAACCACCAAACAAAATCGAACCGAGAATGCCCATGTTTGGTCTCCACAAAGCGAAGATGACAAGTGCAATAGCAAGCCAACCACGGTCACCAAAGCCACCGTTTGACCATACACCTGAAGTGTAGTCCATAATGAAGTACAAACCACCAAGACCGGCGATTGCACCACCAACGCAAGTTGCGATATATTTATACTTGTTTACGCTGATACCAGCAGCATCTGCAGTTGCTGGATTTTCACCAACCGAGCGAAGATTAAGTCCTACACGAGTTTTCGACAAAATAAATGCACTGATAATAGCGATTGCAATTGCAAGATAAGCCATAAATCCGTATGATAAGAATACATCACCAAATACTCCAAGTTTGCTAGCAAACGGAAGTTGTGCACGGAATAAAAGGCTAGTCTTTGTCATTGCGATTGAGCCACCTTCTCCGAAGAGAGTAGCCATCGAACCACCAAAGAAGTTACCAAGACCAATACCAAATGTTGTAAGAGCAAGACCTGTTACATTTTGGTTGGCACGAAGAGTAATGGTAAGGAAACTGTAAATAAGCGCCATAAGTGTAGAGCCTATAAGTGAGCAGATGAAGGGAATTGCAATTCCGAGGAATGGATTAAGAACATCAGTTGAACGCTCATAGAAGAAAGCGCCTATAATACCCGAAATACCACCAACATACATAATACCGGGAATACCAAGGTTTAAGTTACCGGATTTTTCAGTAATAATTTCACCTGTCGAACCATAGAGGAGTGGAACACCTTGAACGACAGCACGCTGAATGAACAGAATAATCGTTTGTAGCATTTTTTAACCCTCCTTGTGTGATTTGCGGAAGTGAAGTTCGTAAGTAATGAAGAATTCGAAACCGATGATAAAGAAAAGAATAATACCTGTGAGAATGTCAGAAATGCTTTCGCTCAAACGGAATGTTGTCGCAATCTCACCGGCACCTCTTTGCAAGAAAATAATAAGGAACGATGTAAGCATCATAACAAGCGGATTGAACTTAGCGAGCCAAGATACGATAATTGCCGTAAAGCCTTGTCCACCTGCTGTATCAGTTGAAATAGTGTGATTTGTACCCGAAACGAGGAGCAAACCTGCAAGTCCGCAAAGCGCACCGGAAACAGCAACTGTACGAATGATAACCTTTTTAACATTTATACCAATGTAACGAGCAGTATTTTCACTTTGACCTACAACCGAAATCTCATAGCCGTGTTTACTGTATTTAAGATAAATGAACATCATAACAGTAACGAGTGCCACAACAAGAATGTTGAATAAATATTTCTGACCGAAAATGGTTGGAATCCAACCTTCTTGAGTTGCTTGGTTGATAATACCAACCTTTGCAGAGCCTTTTGGATTTTCCCAAAGAACGATGAAGTAAGAAACAAGTTGAATAGCAACATAGTTCATCATAAGAGTGAACAAAGTTTCATTTGTACCCCATTTAGCCTTGAATACAGCAGGAATAATAGCCCAAATCATACCGCAAACCATACTTGAAATAAATGAAATCAGGATAATGAGAGGGGTAGACAACTTACCGCTTAAATTAACAAGACAAGCCGCTGCGGCGAGACCTCCGATAAGAACCTGACCTTCTGCACCCAAGTTCCAATATCGCATTTTGAAAGCAGGAGTAACAGCAAGAGAAATACACAAAAGCATTGCAACATTTTGGACGGTAATCCAAATTGTACGGGATGTTTTAAAAGTACCTTTAATCATTGCACCGTATACTTCAATAGGATTGATACCTGTTAAAAGTACAATAACCAAAGCACAAACAATTAGTGCGGCAACAATTGCACAAGCACGGATAATCCATGATTTCCACCAAACCATTGATGTGCGTTTTGTGATATGCACAAGTGGCTCGTGGGAACGAGACTTTAATTTAGTCATTGTCGGTACTCCTTTCTGTTTTAGTCATAAGTAAACCGATTTCTTCTTTTGTAGCTGACTTTCCGTCTACAATACCGGTAATACGACCACCGCCGATAACCATAATACGGTCGCACAATTCAACGAGAACGTCCAAATCCTCGCCGACAAAAATGACAGCAGTGCCATTTTCTTTTTGCTTATTTAGAAGCTCATAAATAAGGTAAGATGAGTTTATATCAAGACCTCTAACAGGGTATGCTGCCATCAAAACCTTTGGCGATGCAGCAATTTCACGTCCAACCAAAACTTTTTGTACATTACCACCTGAAAGCATACGAACAGGAGTAGCAGCACTTGGAGTTACAACTTCAAGTTGCTCAATTATATTTTCTGCAAGTGATTTAGGCTGCTTTCTATGAACAAAAACCGAGCGTCCTTTACGATAACTACGGAGCATCATATTGTCAACAATGTCCATATCGCCGACAAGACCCATACCAAGTCTGTCTTCTGGTACAAACGAAAGTCGCACACCAAGTTCACGAATTTGAAGCGGAGTTTTATCGCGGAGATTATCAATTTCGCCCGTTTTCGGGTTGTGATATAAAATCTCACCTTCTGTAAGATGTTGCAAGCCTGCAATGGCCTCGAGCAACTCTCTTTGTCCACTTCCGGCAATACCGGCAATACCCAAAATTTCACCTGAACGAGCAGTAAACGAAACACGGTCAAGTAATTGAACGCCATCACGATTTACGCAACTTATTTCATTTACAATAAGTCTGTCCTGCGGATTAACGGGTTCAGGTCTATCGATATCAAGACTGATTTTCTTACCAACCATCATTTCGGTAAGTTCCGATTCTGATGTTTCGCTTGTTTTAACAGTACCGATATATTCGCCTTTTCGCAAAACGGAAACTCTATCAGACAACGACAAAACTTCGTGAAGTTTGTGAGTAATAATTATAATAGACTTGCCGTCATCACGCATACGACGCAATACATCAAAGAGTTTACTTGTTTCTTGCGGAGTAAGAACGGCGGTCGGCTCGTCAAGAATAAGAATATCAGCACCACGGTAGAGAACTTTGATGATTTCAACAGTCTGCTTTTCCGAAACAGACATAGAGTAAATTTTCTTCTGTGGGTCAATATCAAATCCGTATTTATCAGCAATTTCTTTAACTTTTACAATTGAGTTTTTAATATTAAAACTTTTTTCTTCCAAACCAAGAATAATATTTTCAGTAGCAGAGAAGACATCAACCAATTTAAAATGCTGATGGATCATACCTATTCTGTAATTAAAAGCGTCTTTCGGTGAACGAATAATAACTTCCTTACCGTCAATATACATACTGCCCTCATCTGGGTAGTAGATACCGGCAATCATATTCATAAGAGTTGTCTTACCACTTCCGTTTTCGCCGAGAATAGACAAAATCGCGCCTTTATTAACGGAAAGACTAACGTTTTTATTAGCAACAACCTTATCACCAAAACGCTTTGTTATGTTTTTCAATTCAAGCGCTGCATTTGCCAATGTCAAGCATTCCTTTCGCAATAAA
>CADBMQ010000054.1 GCA_902795765.1 Oscillospiraceae bacterium
GTATCTGCTTGTGAAAAGTTTACTGCACCGAACAAAAGAGCCAATGACATACAAATGCTGAGTAGTTTGATTATTGTTTTATTTTTCATAACAGCCTCCATTTTTTACATTTAAATATTTTTATATATAATATTATATCACTTGGATTTTATATTGTCAATCACTTTGTATATTGTATATTATACATTTTTCTTGATTATTTCACAATAAACTGATATAATTGATTTGGATATATTATCCTAATTTTTATTTTTGGAGGAATAAACATGACAACAATTAAAAAAATGATCGCAGAATTCATCGGAACACTAACACTCGTAACACTCGGTTGCGGTACTGCTATGTTAGTCGGCTGTGACGCCACTAAGGGTAGTGGTTATCTCTTGACTGCTCTTGCTTTCGGTCTTACAATCGTTGGTATGGCTTACTGTGTTGGTAATATTTCAGGTTGCCACATCAACCCTGCTGTTTCGCTCGGTGTTTTAATCAGCGGTGGTATGAGCATTAAAGATTTCATCTGCTACGTTATTTCACAATGCCTTGGTGCTTTCGCAGGTGCCGGTCTTTTGGCAGCTATTTTCAATCTTGGCGGTGTGAAAGATATGACCGGTGGATTTGGTTCGAACGGCCTTGCAGGTGTTAACGGTAGTGCAGTTGCAGGTTTGATAGTTGAAGTTGTTCTTACATTCTTCTTCGTTCTTACCATTCTCGGTGTTACATCGAAAAAAGCAAATCACGGTTCATTCGGTGGTGTTGTTATCGGTTTCACTCTCGTGCTTGTTCACATTCTCGGCATCGGTCTTACCGGTACTTCTGTGAACCCTGCAAGAAGCTTTGGTCCGGCTCTCGTTGCTGCTATCAATGGTAATGCCGCTCCTATGTCTAGTCTTTGGGTGTTCATCGTTGCTCCGTTCGTTGGTGCAATCTTGGCGGCTTTGGTTTACAAGTTCCTTGAAAAGAACAAAGACTAATTTTTAGTTTATTAAAAAACAGGTATTCTCGTTTGAGAATACCTGTTTTTCTTTTACTCTACTTTTCGTGGATAGACTTTTTTAGCGATTGATGATAGAATAATCGCAAAGGAGAGATTGATATGAACAAATATATTACCGGTGCTTTCATTAAGAAACTTCGAGAGAAAAGAAACTTGACACAAGAACAGTTGGCATCTATGATTTTTGTGAGCGAAAAGACTGTTTCAAAATGGGAAACGGGCAACGGATATCCTGATATTACACTACTAGAGCCGATTGCGAATGCTCTTGATGTTTCGGTTATCGAGTTGATGTCGGGTAATGATATTACAAATGCGAACCGCTCGTTTAATATGAAAAATGTTCAGTTTTATGTTTGTCCGATTTGTGGAAACATCATTTTCGGTACGGGCAAATCTGTTATTTGTTGTTGTGGAATTACGCTTTTGCCACTTACAGCAGAAGAATGTGACGACGCACATTTTATGAAAATTGAGCGTGTTGAAGACGAGTTCTTTATTTCGTCCAACCACGAAATGACTAAATCGCATTTCATCTCGTTTATTGCTGTTGTTCGTGACAACTCTTGCGAGATTATTAAAATGTATCCCGAAGGCAACTGTGAAACACGGCTTAAAATAAGTCGAATTAACGATTTATATTTTTACTGCAATCATCACGGCTTATTTAAATTAAACATAAAAAAAGCACTCTGACGAGTGCTTTTTCTTTTATTGGAAATAGTACCAACTGCCATTGTATTTTACTGCGATACTTGTCGAACTGTCTACCTGCTCGGCAGTTGAACTTGTGGCAGTCATTTTGAGAGTGATATATTTCATATCAGTCACAAGTTTTGCATCTTCTGCCGACAACTGCGATTTATATTGTGTTTGCATTTTTTCGTCAACGTCCATTATGTCAAGGACTTGGAATTTGAGTTTATATCCTTCGCCAAACTGTTGTTTCAAATTGGATTCAATTTCCGATTTAAACGCTGCTTCATCTTTGAAGTTTTGCTCCATTTGTGATTTTGCTTTATCTCTGTTTGGAGGCAAAATTGATTCGTAATAGCCTGAAAGATTGCCCGAATAATACGAATCGAACATCGCTTTTACAGGCTTTGACGGAATTACCATAAAGATATAAATATATGCTCCTGCGGCGATAATAACTGCTGCGAGGACTGCAAAAAATGCGTACAGACCTTTGTGGCTCTTTTTCCCAGTTGTTTTAACATTCTTGCTCAAAAACGGATTTTCTTCGATAGGCTCTTCTGCTTCATCATCTGTTTTATCGTTTTCTTTGATTTCTGCGTAAGACGGCAACTCTACTTTCTTTTCAGCAGTTTCTGTTGTTTCGGCTTCTGTTACTTCTTCGAGTTCGATTGAACCGCAAAATGGACAAGAAGTGTTTTCATCTTCCACCATTTGGTTGCACATAAGACACTTTTTCATAGTATGCTCCTTAAAAATATATTTGTGTTAATTCTACAACATAAACCCTCCTTTGTCAACATACATTTCCATTGAAGGAGTGAGTTGATGATATCTTACGTTTGGGGTGGTATGATGTTGTTGTCGCTTATTTGTGCCGCTATCACAGGTCGTATGCCCGAACTTTCCAATGCAGTGTTTTCTGGTGGAGAAAGTGCGATTTCGCTTTGCATTTCCCTACTTGCAACCATTCCACTTTGGAGTGGATTGATGAATATTGCAGAAAGTTCGGGAATTGTTCGCTTGATTTCACGTATGTTGCGACCGTTATTTAGATTGATTTTTCGTATTTCACCCGACTCGAAAGCGGCAGGGGCTATTTGTATGAATGTTTCGGCAAATATGCTTGGACTTGCTAATGCCGCTACTCCGTTTGGAATTAAAGCAATGGGGCTTTTGCAAGACGAAAATCCGTCTGATGACACTGCGTCCGACGATATGATTACTTTCGTTTTGATAAACACCGCTTCCGTACAGATTATTCCGACAACTGTTGCTCAAATTCGTGCGAAATACGGCAGTGCATCGCCTATGGATATTATTTGTTGCATTTGGATAACGAGCATTTGCACACTTATTATCGCACTTATTGCAAACGTGATTTTAAGACAATTTTCGGGTGGCCGGAAATGTCATATATAACCGCTTGGTTTGCTCCGCTCGTTATCTGTGTTATTGTCGTTACAGGTATGATTCGCACCGACAATGTATTTTCCCACTTCACAAGCGGTGCGACTATGGGACTTAAAACTGTTTACTCTATTGCACCGAGTTTAGTCGGACTGATTGTTGCGGTGCAGATGCTGAAAAGTTCGGGTGCAGTCGATATTTTGACTTATGCACTCACTCCGATTGCGGATATTCTGCACATTCCAAAAGATGTTATGCCTCTTGTTCTGCTCCGTCCTGTTAGCGGTTCGGGTGCACTCGCTATGCTCGACCGACTTGTTGCGACTGCGGGTGCTGACTCGATTTCGGGTAGAGTTGCGAGTGTTTTATGTGCATCGAGTGAGACTACATTTTACACTACCACGCTTTATTTTTCGTCTGTGAGAATAAAACGAATTCGGCATACTCTTATTGCCGCACTTATTGCCGATTTTTCCTGTACGATTATTTCGGCAATTACTGTTAATCTCTTTTTCGGTTGAACAAAATCCGCTCTTGTATTGGCTTTGTTTGTCTGCTATAATATAAGCGGTGATGATTTTGCTCGGTTTATATGTTCATATTCCGTTTTGCCGCAGAAAGTGCGGTTATTGTGATTTTTACTCGATAAACTACGATAAGGACACTGCTAAAACTTATGTTGATGCGGTGAAATCTCGTTTGAGCAAAATTGATAAAACATTTGACACGGTATATTTCGGTGGTGGCACTCCGTCAATTATCGGTAGCGGTGTTGCAGATATTTTGTCTACCGTTCGTTTTAGCGAGAACGCAGAAATTACTGCCGAATGTAACCCCGACAGTGCTACGGACGAATTTTTGTCTACTGCCGCAGAGAGTGGTGTGAATAGATTGTCTATTGGTTTGCAGTCGGCTAACGATAGCGAACTTAAACTGCTTACTCGACCGCACACTTCGGCTAGTGTGAAATCTGCGGTTGAACGAGCGAGAATGCACAACATAAACAACATCTCGCTTGATGTTATGCTCGGATTTAAAGGGCAGACAAAACAAAGTCTTGAACGCACGATTGATTTTTGTGCAGAACTTGAAGTTAATCACATTTCGGCATATATGCTCAAAGTCGAGGAGCGAACTCCGTTTGCAAAAATTGACGATATTTCGCTTGATGGCGATGAGATTGCGTCGCTTTATGACAGTTGTTGTGAGCGATTGAGTTATCACGGTTATGGGCAATATGAGATTTCCAACTTTGCGAAAAGTGGTTTTGAATGTCGACACAACTTGATTTACTGGAATTGCGATGATTACATTGGTTTAGGCCCTGCGGCACACTCGCTATATGACGGAAAACGCTATTACTATGAGCGTAATCTTAATGATTTTATTGGTGGTTGTCAGCCGATTTATGACGATGATTTCGGTGGTCGGGACGAGTATATTATGTTGCGACTGCGACTTAATGACGGCTTGAATTTCAGCGAATTCGAAAAACGTGGTTTTAGTTTTGAAAGCGGATTTTTGGATAGGTGCAAGACTCTTGAAAAAGCAGGTTTGCTACTTATTAAAGACGACAGAATTTCGCTTACTCACAAAGGATTTTTGGTGCAGAACAGTGTTTTGACCTATCTGCTTTAATTGAAAGGTTTGGTTAATATGAGAATTGGTATTGGTTATGACGTTCACAAGTTGGTTGAAGATAGAAAGTTGATTTTGGGTGGTGTCGAAATTCCTTATGAAAAAGGATTGCTCGGTCACTCGGACGCAGACGTTCTCGCTCACGCAATTACCGATGCTTTGCTCGGTGCTGCGGCTCTCGGTGACATCGGTTTGCATTTTCCCGACACGGACGAGCGTTACAAGGGTGCAGACAGTCTTGTGTTGATGAGCGAGGCAGTCAAATTGCTTAATGAAAACGGATATTCGGTTGGAAATATTGACTCGATTATCGTTGCTCAACAACCGAAAATGCGTCCGTTTATTGATAGGATGAGAGAGAACATTGCGAAGGCTTGTGGAGTTGACATAAGCAGAGTTTCAGTCAAGGCGACAACCGAAGAATGGCTCGGTTTCACAGGTGAAGGACTTGGTATTTCTGCAAAGGCAGTTGCGACAATCGAAGAAAAATAGAAATTTAAAAGGCATCTTCTTAATCGAAGATGCCTTTTTTTGTTTAGCCTAAATATTTCTTTGCGTTAGTTCCCTTTTTGATGAAATTCATCACACCGAATTTTGCGTCTTTAAGATATTTATACTTATCTGCCACTACATATTGGTCGAACGTTTTTTCAACTTCGGGATTGTTTACAAGTGTTTGTGCGATAACTGAATACATTACTGCATTTACAACATTATCGTCGCCCTTGATATAGCACTCATACAACCAGTCGAGCATTTTATTTATACGCTTTTTCTCGTCAGATTTAAGAACTGTGGCAAACTCAACAGTTGCATATTTGCTGAAAAAGTCGTCATACAAGAACTCGCCGTATGTTGACACGTTTGTTTTATAATCGTCTTTATGTGCCGGATAAATCGAAAGGAAACGTGCTGCCATTGCGCCAATATCAACTGTATCTGCTTTTGCCTGTTTTGTCGGCATAACCACATTGTTGCGGTTTTGAACCGTTGATGTTTTAATTCCGATAAACTCCGACAAACTGTCTTCAAAGTCGTTTCCGATACTCTTTAAATCACGCTCGTCTGACTCGTCGGTCAACAACCAACTCGACATTACACGGAAAGCGCTCTCTTCCTCTTCACCGCTGATTGCCGCTACTTTGAGTTCGAGAAGCTTGTTCTGTTCGTTATATTCAACAACAAAAGCGTTTCCTTTACCCGTATAATACTCGCTGTCATTTTCCGATTTTTTTTCATAGCCGTTGTTAAGCAATAATTCTTCTACCTTATCGGTAACTGATTTATAAAAAGATTTTTCCATAAAATCAATCCTTTCGCATAAAGTGCTAACAAATATTATAACAGAAAAGTTTTTATTTGTCTACACTTATTTGACTTTATTTATCAACATACCTCGTGTAAATTCGCAGTCGGCAGGTTTTCTGCCCTTATATGCAGAAATTACTTCCACCACACGCTCGACTGTTTCGGTTGTGAACGAAAGTATGCAATAATCGGCAAGATTTATAACATCTGTGCGATCACAAAGCCATGTCGGGCGATCGTTGTATATTCGAGTGACACCGTCTTCGCACATTACGGGAAGTTCGCTGCCTCTTCGGTCGGTTATATGACCTGTGCAGTTTTTGCATCCTACTCTCGCTTTAATCGGGCAGGAACGGACTGTCATCATCGGAGTTCTGCCGTAGATTTCAACTCCGATATTGGCAGAAGTTGAAAGTTTTTGCAGACCTTGATAGGACATTTCACGAGAAATTATGCCGTCCGCCAATCCATAGTCATCCATTGCAAGTGAGTTAAAGCAATTAAGTGTTGCTCCGCCGACTGGGATTAGTTCGCAGTTTTTGATAAGTTCGATACTGCCGATATTTTCAGCAAGTATATGCTTCACCCCGAGTTTTTTGAGTTCATCGAGGCGTGTTTTGACAACTGTTTCGTTGAACACAGTTGGTGGCGTTTTGACAATAACCTTGACCGATTTTTGCAGATTTTTTATTGTTTCATCATCTGTGTTCATTGGTAATATTACTGCAAAAATATCTGCTAAATCGCTCGGAATTTGCGATTTGGAATGAACATTTAAAACAAGCTTTGGTGTTCTTTTTGAGCGTTCTGTTTGTTGCTCTTTTTTGAAGTTCGTCGCTCTGCGTTTTGGCGGTGCAACTCGCAGTTTTGTGAGTTGCTCGACCGCTTTGGTTTTGAGCGAGTTTATATCAATTACTCGCAATCCGTCATCAAGCGTTACATCAACCGACTCGGCATAGTATCCCGTTCCACCGAGTTTCGAGAGTTTTACTCGGAGTTGCTCGACAACTGTTTGAGAGAAGTTTGCAATTTCGGGGATTTCGCCTTTTAGTGTGACCGAATTTGTGCCGTCCGAAAA
>CADBMQ010000055.1 GCA_902795765.1 Oscillospiraceae bacterium
ACCACTTACACCGTGAATATCAGATGCGGTTGTGGACTCGACCACTATTGCGCTTTCAGCCTGAACACCGAATGCTGCCGCATTTGCTCCTCTGCAACCGACTTCTTCGCCACAAGTGAATGTGAATGTCATATCATACGGCAGATTTGAGCGAATCATCTCGACCAAGATAACACACCCTGCTTTATCATCAATACCACGACCGCAGATACTATCTCCCATTATGCGATAGTCGTAATCGAAAACGGCGGTGTCGCCAAGGCTTATTTTGGTTTGTGCTTCGGCTTTTGTTTTTGCGCCGATGTCGATATACAAATCGTCAAATCCGATTACCTTATCCGTTTCGCCACTATCAAGCAGATGAACAGGCTTTGCGCCAATAACTCCGACTGTTTCGCCAATTCTAACTCGTCTGCCAAATGCAACTCTTGTATCAATTCCACCAACCGGTGCAAATTTCAAATAGCCGTCATCGGTTATATAGGTAATGATAAATCCGATTTCGTCCATATGGGCATCAAGTTGAAGTTTGATTTTTGCTTTATTTTCGCCCTTTTTCTCGGCTATAATATTGCCGAGTCGGTCAACTTTATAATTGCAGTAGTCTTTTATATCCTCGATAATTCTATCTCGAAGAGCCTTTTCATCTCCCGAAACAGACGGTATTTTGATATAGTCATAAAGTCTGTTAATCACAAAGTTCACCGTCCTTTTCAAGAACAAATCCTACCATTATTCCAGCAGTATTATCAATATCACAAAGTTCAACTGTTTCAACAGGTGTGTGCATATAGCGAAGTGGAATTGAAACAAGTCCACACTCGACACCCGAACGAGTGATTGCTATATGGTCGGCATCTGTTCCCGTTCTGCCGTTCATAATCTCTTTTTGATACGGAATGTTCTCCCTTTCGGCAACGGAAACCATTATATCACTTGTGTGTCTTGAAAGCGACGGAGAATAGCCTATCATCGGGCCTTCGCCAAGTTTACCGCACTCGTGAGGTTTAACATCTTCGCCATCGCCAAAAGAAACATCACAGGCAAGTGCGCAATCAACATTCATATCAAATGTTGCCGTTTTTGCACCCGAGCCACCTAACTCCTCTGCCTGACTGAACTGATAAACTACAGTGCTTTTAACATCTTTTTCGCTCAAACTTTCTGCTGCAAGTATCAACGCTGCACAAGCAGAACGGTCGTCAAGCGAACGGGACGAAACTCTGCCCGACATAAGGCTTACGGGTGTATTCGAATAAACTGCGTAATCTCCGACAGACACCACGTCTTTCAACTTTTCGCCAAGACAGGTATCGACAAAGCACTCATCTATTGACGGGAATTTTTCCGATTTTGACTTCTGCAAATGCGGTGGTACAGAGCATACTGCACCATACACAATCTCTTTGCCGTGAATTTTGATTTCACTTGCGGGGAGAGTTCGTATATCTATTCCGCCGACTTTCTGCAAACGCAAAAAGCCATCATCAAAAACTTCGGTTACAATGAAGCCGATTTGGTCGATATGTGCTTCAAGCATTATCTTTTTGCCGTTGCCGTGCTTTATTGCACAAACTGTGCCGTCATTTCGGTGCTGAATTTCGTCAACATACGGAGAAATAAGCAACTCGACTGTTTTAGCACAATCGTGGACACTGCCGATAAAATCCTGCTCACATAATTTGAAAAGTAACTCTTTTGTATTCAAAAAATTATTCCTTAAAGATTATTTACTACTGTTTTAAAGTGTTTACCACGCTCTTCAAAGTTTTTATATTTATCAAAACTTGCAGATGCCGGGGAAAGCGAAACTACATCGCCATCTACTGCATTTTGTTTTGCGAGGGCTACTGCCTCCTCCATATTATCTGCGTGTAAAATCAACATATTCTTTTCATCGAAAGTATCGTCTTTACGAACTGCTTTTTCGATTGCTTCGGCAGTTTCGCCCATAAGCACAAGCACTTTTACGAACTTATTTAATGCACCCGACAAGGTTGAATAGTCGAGTTTTTTATCAGAGCCACCTGCGATGATGATGATTTTGCGATTGAACGCACACAAGCCTGCGGTAACTGATGCTGGGCTTGTTGCGATTGAATCATTATAATAGCGAACGCCATCAATTTCACGCACGAACTCAATTCTATGCTCTACGCCACCGAATGTACGGGCAACTTCTGCGATATCTTCGTTTTTAACATCGCCGTGTACTATCGAAATTGCGGTGAGATAGTTTTCAACATTGTGAAGTCCCGGTATTTTAATCTCGTCCTTATGCACAATTTTTTCGACTTCGCCATTTTCTGTGAAGCAAAGCCAACCGTCTTTCGACAAGAACGAGCCTCTTTCGGGAACGTTTTCACGGCTGAATTTATAGAGTTTACCTCTTACCAAAGTTTCGAGTGCATTACAGTCTGCATTATCAAGATTGAGAACTGCTTTCGAGAACGCATTTTGGTGGATTAGCACATTGGTTTTTGCGCCAACATACTCCTCCATATCTTTATGCACGTTCAAGTGGTCGGGGTAAATGTTGGTTATTACTGCAACATCGGGGCTTTTGCGCATTGAGATAAGTTGGAATGACGAGAGTTCGACAACTGCCACGTCATCGGGTGTCATCTCTTCGACAAGCGGTAAAAGTGCTGTTCCGATATTACCGCCTTTATACACTTTTTTGCCCGATTTTTCGAGCATAAGAGTGGTTACTGTTGTGGTTGTAGTTTTTCCGTCGGTACCTGTTATTGCGTAGATTTTGCACGGGCATAAATCGAAGAAAAGCTCCATTTCGGAGGTCACGGCAACTCCTGCTTTGCGATATGATGTCAATTTCTCGTTAAGATAGTATATGCCGGGTGCACGAACTATCACATCTGCGTCAATATTATCAAGATAGTCATCGCCACATTTGAGTGGGATATTGTTCTCACGTAGAAGTTTTCCGTATTCACCAAGTTCGTCATAGTTTTTACGGTCAACTGCCAAAACATCAACTCCGTGCTTTTTAAACATCACACAAACAGGTGCATTTGACACACCAATTCCAAGTACTGCGACCTTTTTTGTTTTAAGCATTTCAAAAAATCTGTCTATTTTATTGTTCATCTTCTTCAATCCTTTCGGTGTTGTTGCTTGATAATTTACAGTCTTCAAAATCTGAAAAATCCTCGTCCCTTACAGGTGTTACCGAGCCACGATACAACTCACTTCCTTCAAGCGGAATATACTCGGTATAAACTGCTCTGTGACGTGGGGTGATTTCCTTATCCATATGAACAGAGCCGAAAAACCACTTACGATAGGTGCAACGGGAATTTAACTCTTCAAAATATGCGTTCAGCACATTGGTTATCGGTGTTTTTTGCGCTTTAAGTCGCAATGCGTCTTTTATTCGGGCTGGTGGTTCGTGGGTTATAATATAGTCAACTGTATCCGAGCAGTTTTGCAAATTTTCGTCTGCCTCTTTCATCTCGTTGCCGTTTGGGAGCAAGTCTTCTATATCGGTATTATCCATATCGTCCGACTCGCCACCACCGAATGTGAAAATATTTATTCCGTCAATAGTGAAAAGTTGTCCTCTGCACATGTGAAAAAGATTTTTGTATATTCTATGCACTACTCCGCCTTTATACACGGTTTTGCGATATTTTGCAAGTTTTTTGAGGTCATCGTGAGCGCCATCTAAAAAGCAGATTGTATATTTGCGTGAGCCGAGATATTTTATTATCTTCTTTTCCGCTTTTGAGCCGTCCCACAAAAAGCCGAAATCTCCTGCAACTATAAGGGTATCTCCCTCTTTTAATTGCTTGAAACCCGAGTCGTACAGACGCTCTATGTCACCGTGCATATCGCCTGTGACGTATATCATTTAATCAATCCTTTCAATATCCATTAATTTACATTAAATTTTTTCAAAAAATACTTTAAAAGTGAACAGATATTTGTTATACTGTTATTATATTAAATAAATTATAGCATATAAATTATGCTTTTTCTACTGTTATTCGTAATTTTTTGAAAGGGTTGTACAAATAAAAATGAAGTTTAAAAAAATAAGTGCTTTATTTATAACTTTATCGCTCGTTGTTGCAAGCGTTTTTTTGCCTACATCTGCCCAGGCTTATACAATTTCGGGCTTTGATATAAAATCCAGAAACGCAGTTTTCGCCAGTCTTGACAATGGAAGCGTTATGTATTCGAAAGATGCCGACAAAAAGGCTTATCCTGCTTCGCTTACAAAAGTTATGACCGCTATTGTTTCGATGGAAAACTGCGATGACCTCGATGCAAAAATCACTGTTCCCGAAGATGCTATCAGCTCACTCATCGGAACAGGTACGACTATGGGCGGTCTTGAAGAAGGAGAACAGATTTCGGTTCGTGATTTACTTAAAATGCTTCTTGTTTGCTCAGCTGCCGATGCGGCAAACACACTTGCTAAACACTTCGGTGGTGGCAATATTCAAAAGTTTGTCGATATGATGAACGCAAAAGCGAAGAGTCTTAAAATGGATAACACCCATTTTATGAACCCACACGGCTTGCACGATGACAACCACTATTCAACTGCTAACGACCTTTTAAAAATGGCTCTACACGCTTATGATATTCCGGGATTTATGGATATTTGCGAAGAGTATGCTTCGACTATTCCTGCGACTAACAAGACCGAACAACGCACTATTGTTACCACAAACTATATGATAAATCCGAACACAGATTGCTACTATAAGTATGCTCGTGGTATAAAAACAGGCTTTACAACTCCCGCAGGTCGTTGCCTTATTTCAACTGCGTCAAAGGACGGATACAACTATATTTGTGTTTTGCTCGGTGCAGAAGATACTGACTATCTTGCAGACAGAAATGAATTTAATGACGCCACTAACCTTTTTAAATGGGCTTTCGAGAATTTCGAGCATAGACAGATTGTTGACAGTAAAAAGATTGTATGCGAAATTCCGCTTAGATTCGCTTGGGACTCAGATTTTCTCCAACTTTATCCCGAAAACAATGTTTATGCAGTTGTGCCGAAAAACATTTCCGATGAAAGTCTTACGTACGATACCGTTTTCGGTAGCGATCGTGTGAATGCACCTATTAAAGCAGGTGAGGTTGTTGGTTATGCTCGTATTATCTGCGCAGGTGAAGAAGTTGGAACAGTAAATTTGGTTGCGAAAGATGATGTTGGAATCAACTATCTTATGTTCTTTAAACAAGTTGTTGACTCACTTATCAGTTCTCTTGCTTTTAAGATTTTGCTTGGTGGGCTTTTGATTGCTATTGTGATGTTGATTGTTTCTAACATTGCATACAAAAACAAAAAGCACACCCGTGCAAGAAGAGTGAACAAAATTAGAAAGTTTTAGTTCTTTAAGATAATTTTAAAAGGTAGACACTTTTTGTGTCTACCTTTTTTGTTTACTCTATTACTGATATGCCGTTTATTTTTTCTATCTTTTTTTGGTAGCGTTCCTCTTCGGAGAACACGCAACCGCAATATTTCTGCATATACATTCCCTTTTCCCGTGCCTTTGATTGTCCGTCACGAAATCTCGGACGAAAGTCACGATACAAGAATTCTATGCCATACTGCTCTGCGTATTTATTTGCAAGTTCTACTATCAGTTCGTGGTTTTGATACGGACTGATTAAGAGTGTTGTTGAAAATGAGTCGTAGCCGTTTTGCTTTGCATACTCGGCAGTTCTTGAAAGTCGCCAATCGTAGCAATACGAACAACGGTTTTGAAAGGTCGGATACGTTGCAGATGCGAATTTGCGAAGTCCGTATTCATCGTCCAAAATCAATTTAAAATGTTCTTCCCTTGCGAAGTCACAAAGCGTATCTCGGCGTAACTTATACTCTGTGAAAGGGTGGATTGTCGGGTTGTACCAAAATCCGTCAAACTCGATTTTTTCCTCTCGTAACTGCTCGATACAAGCGACAGAACAAGGTGCGCAACAGATATGTAAAAGTGTGCTCACAGTCCGAGTTCCTCGTTGACGAGAATGACTTTAATTCTACCAGCAGGTCTGCCAACACGGGTGATTACTTCGTGGCAACAAATGCTATCTTCACTTACGCAATCGCCACACGAGCCACACACAGCACACGGTGTATTTTTGCCACTAAAACGCTGCATATTTCTCGGTGCGGCAACTGTTCTTGCACGGGTAATTGCGTCTTCGAGAGTTGGCATAACTTTGTTCATTCCGACTACCATAACTACACTTTTTGCACCGTAAATCATAGCACAAACACGGTTGCCGAAGCCGTCTATATTAACGAGTTGACCATCATAGGAAACGGCATTTGACGACATAATAAATGTATCCGAAAACACTGCTTTTTGCATAAGTCCAACACGCTCTTCTTCGGTTTTAGCAGAATTGCGGTCGATACAATTATAGCCGTCATTTTTAAG
>CADBMQ010000056.1 GCA_902795765.1 Oscillospiraceae bacterium
GTCGGGCTCATAACCCGGAGGTCGTGAGGTTCAAGTCCCACCCCCGCTACCAAATCGAGTGGATGTAACTGATTTGAGTTACATCCATTTATTTTTACGGTGATAGAAATGGAAAAATACAACAAGAAACCTGCACAAGTAAAATACATCGGGTCTTCTTCCGAAAAGTTTACAAACGGGAAAACCTATAACGCCTACTTTCTTGAATATTGGCAGGGTGAACGAAATAGCCTCCATGTTATGGATAACAGCGGGGAAATTTCTGATTTCAACCCTTTTGAAGATTTTGAGGTTATCGAAGACACCGACAATGTGTTAAACACCTATGAAGCAATCGTAAAATGTGTTACCCATAAATATGACAGCGAGCTATTCGACCTGACCTACGGCAAATTATATAAAGCCATCGGTCGTGACAAAGACGGTCTATTTTTAGTTATGGATGATTCTTTTGATTGCTATTTCTATTCACCGGATTGGTTTGAAATCATATCTGATGAACACGATTTGCTTTCACACAGAAGTATTTATTACAGTTTTGATAATTGTGACGATTAATAACATTGAATTTCCCCTCATGTACGGAGCAGATTTTCATCTGCTCCGTTTTTTACTCGCATAAAAAATAAAACTAAATGCATAAAACTTACGAACTGTCCGTACAAATGGACATAACTTTGGAGTATAATAGGCTTGTAATCCGAAGGGATAATAAAATTTGGAGGTAACTCTTATGTGTACATTTGAAGATATCGGCGAAGAGGTTTACGAGGAAATGATAAACCAAAACAGTTATTGGAATGTTGTAAAGCGTGAGGAAGAGGCACAAGAAGAGTACTATAATTACATCGAAGAAGATTACGAAGATGATTGTGAAGATGACTTCTAAATAACTGAATTTCTTGTGTTCATAATAAAATTCCTTTCGCAAAAAGGCTCACTAAACTGTGAGCCTTTTTTGTGTTATTTAAGTATTCGATTTAAAAAATTCAGCACTCGCTTTTTATCTGCCGACCATAGCGGTGCGATAAGCTCCGATTTTGCCCCGTCGCCCGTAATTCGATGAACCACCACATTTTCGGGTAGTGCGTCTATGCAAGTTTTCAGCCACTCGCCATACTGTTCGAGCGTCAAACACTCGAACTCGCCCTTTTGATAGGCGGCTGCAAGGTCGGTATTCTCCACAACATACAAAAGATGAAACTTAATTCCGTTCGTCTTGCAGTCGACTGCGTATTTTGTCGTTGCGAGTGCGTCCGACTCGGTTTCGTTTGGCAGTCCTATCATAACGTGCGTCACAACTTCGATTTTCTCGGCTTTCAGTCGCTGAACTGCGTCTGCGTACACCTCATTTTTGTAACCTCGTCTTATATTTTTCGCAGTCTGCTCGTTGGACGTTTGCAGTCCGAGTTCAACGCTGACAGGCTTGATTTTATTGATTTCGCCAAGCAGTTTCACAGTTTCATCGGGCAGACAATCGGGACGAGTCGCAACCGACAATCCGACAATGTAATCGGGCGAAATCGCATCATAATAGAGCCGTTTGAGTTTGTCGATTGGTGCATAGGTATTTGTGAACGACTGAAAATATGCAATATATTTGCCGTCATTCGTCTTGCTTTTCACACGGATTTTTGCCCGTTCGAGTGCGATTGCAACTCCGTTTTCGCAGTTCTCGGCAAACTCGCCACTACCCTTTCCCGAGCAGAAAACACAACCACGATTGTCGATAGTGCCGTCACGATTAGGGCAGGTGAAACCCGCATCAATCGAAAGTTTGTAGACCTTGCAACCGAACTTTTCTCTATAATGTTCATTAAGCGTTTTGTACGCCATTTTCATCACCATATTTATTATAATATTTTTCTGCCGAAAATAAAAGTGCTAAATTTTTTGGAAAAATTTTTATTTACCCCTTGACAAGGTAGGTAAAAGGTGCTATAATGCAGATACCCACCAGAGAGGTAGGTAAATAACAATCGTTTTTGATTGGAGGAAAAAACAATGGCAGATTATAAATTTGAAACCGTGCAAATCCACGCAGGTCAGGAACAGCCTGATAGTGCGACTGATGCTCGTGCCGTGCCGATTTACGCAACAACTTCCTATGTTTTTAAGGATTCGTCTACTGCGGCAGGTCGTTTTGGTTTGACCGAAGGTGGTAATATTTACACTCGCTTAATGAACCCGACTTCCGATGTTTTTGAAAAAAGAATTGCCGCTTTGGAAGGTGGTGCTGCCGCACTCGCAACTGCATCAGGCTCGGCGGCTATTACCTACGCAATACAAAATATCGCAACAGCCGGTGACCACATCGTGTCATCGTGCAACCTTTACGGCGGTACTTACAATTTATTTGCGAACACATTAAAAGAGCAAGGTCTTGACGTGACTTTCGTTGATCCGTCTGACCCGAAAAACTTTGAGTCGGCAATCAAACCGAACACCAAAGTTTTATATGCGGAAACTCTCGGCAACCCGAACTCCGATGTTCTCGATTTGGACGCTATTTCCGAAATCGCACACACTCACGGCATTCCGTTCATCGTTGACAACACTTTCGCAACTCCGTATTTGCTCCGTCCGATTGAGCATGGCGTTGATGTTGTTGTTCACTCCGCAACCAAATTTATCGGTGGTCACGGAACTGTTATGGGTGGTGTCATAGTTGACGGTGGTAACTTTGACTGGGCTCAAAACGATAAATTCCCCGGACTTTCAAAACCCAATCCGTCATATCACGGCGTTGTGTTCACAGAGGCTTGCGGAAACATCGCATACATTATGAAGCTTCGTACCACGCTTATGCGTGACCAAGGTGCGACAATCTCACCGTTCAACTCGTTCCTGCTTTTGCAAGGACTCGAAACTCTCTCGCTTAGAATTGAACGCCACGTTGAAAACGCACTTAAAGTTGTTGATTTTCTTAAAAATCATCCGCAAGTCGAAAATGTAAATCACCCGTCACTTGCAACAGGCAAACAAAAGGAACTTTACGATAGTTACTTTGAAAACGGAGCAGGTTCGATTTTCACTTTCGAGATTAAAGGCGATTCCGATAAGGCAAAGAAATTCACAGAAAGTCTTGAACTTTTCTCACTTCTCGCAAACGTTGCAGACGTGAAATCGCTTGTAATTCATCCTGCGTCAACAACTCACTCGCAGTTGTCAAAAGAGGAACTTCTCTCGGCAGGAATTAAGCCGAACACAGTTCGTCTTTCAATCGGCACAGAACACATTGACGATATCATCGCTGACCTTGAACACGGTTTCGAGGCAGTAAAATAAAGGAGTATTATTATGGCTAAAATCTACACATCAGCCGACCAGCTTATCGGCAAAACACCACTTCTCGAACTCACTCACATTGAAAAGAGCGAAAATTTGAACGCTAAAATCTTCGCAAAACTTGAATACTTCAACCCCGCAGGTTCAGTTAAAGACCGTGTTGCAAGAGCAATGCTTGACGATGCAGAAGCATCGGGCAAGTTGACTGCCGACAGTGTTATTATCGAGCCGACTTCGGGCAACACAGGTATCGGACTCGCTTCCGTTGCCGCCACAAGAGGTTATCGCATTATAATCGTTATGCCCGATACGATGTCGGTTGAACGCAGACAGATTATGAAAGCGTACGGCGCAGAACTCGTTTTGACCGAGGGTGCAACGGGTATGAAAGGTGCTATTGCAAAGGCAGAGGAACTCACAAAAGAAATTCCGAACAGCTTCATCGCAGGTCAGTTTGTCAACCCTGCAAACCCGAAGGCTCACTTTGAAACAACGGGCCCCGAAATTTGGGAAGATACCGACGGCAATGTTGATATTTTTGTCGCAGGTGTCGGCACAGGCGGTACTGTAACAGGTGTCGGCGAGTATTTGAAGTCGAAGAAAGCCGATGTCAAAGTTGTCGCAGTTGAGCCGAAAACAAGTGCCGTTTTGTCAACAGGTGTTGCAGGTGCTCACAAAATTCAAGGTATCGGTGCAGGTTTTGTTCCCGATGTTTTGAACACAAAAATCTATGACGAAATTATTGCAGTTGAAAACGAAGACGCTTTCAAATATGGCAAACTTATCGGCAAAAGCGAAGGTGTTTTGGTCGGTATTTCGTCGGGTGCCGCACTTAGTGCCGCAATCGAACTCGCTCGTCGTCCCGAAAACAGCGGTAAAAATATCGTAGTTTTGTTGCCCGACACAGGCGACCGCTATTTGTCAACCGCTCTTTTCCAAGACTAAAAGCGAGGTGCGTTGATGAAAATTTCCACAAGAGGACGATATGCTCTGCGAGTTATGATTGACTTGGCAGAAAATCAAAGCGATGGATATATCGCAATGAAATCGGTTGCCGAGCGTCAGAACATTTCGCTGAAATATCTCGAAAAAATTCTTCCTGTGCTTGTTCGTGGGGAGATGGTCGAGGGTATTCACGGCAAGGGTGGTGGATATAAACTCACAAAACCGCCAAAGCAATATCGTGTTGGCGATATTTTGCGATTGACCGAGGGAAATCTTGCTCCCGTTGCGTGTTTGGAGCAAGGTGCAGAGCCGTGCAAACACAAACAAAATTGCAGAACGATTAAAATGTGGACGAAGTTGCACGAAAATATTACTAACTATTTTGACAACATCACGCTTGAATCTCTTATGAAAAAATAAAAAAACCCCACGACTTATAGTTTTAAGTCGTGGGGTTCGTTTTTTGTTGTGCGATTTTATGCCATAAAATAAACTTTATATTCTTCGCCCGATTTGGTTATAACCAAAACTTTTCTTGCGGTGTACTCATATTTTTCGCCCGAACTAACGTTATCAAAGCGATGGTAGGCACCAATAATATTTCCTGCATCAAGCGAAAAACCTGTCATATTATTAAAGGTTTCGAGCTCGGCCGTGAAATTGTCAACAGGATTATAGGTCTTTTTAATTACTTCTTCAAACTCCTGAAAATCAGCGGTTTTAAACTTAACACAAGCAGATACATTGACTGTCATATCAGTTGTACCCTCTTTGAGTTTGTGTTCCTTCTCTTCGAGTTTTTCAACCGTACCCTTCGAGCAGTCAAGCAAGAAGAATTTTTTAAGCACTTCTTGATCTTCGCCCTTAACATCACCAGGAACAACGTTTTTAGTCATCGGGACTACGGTCGATTTTTGAACATTGTTCGAGTTTGATTTTTTCTTACCGCAAGATGCAAACGAAACTGCAAGCACCAAGCAAAGCAAACATAAAATAATGCGTTTTGTTTTCATAATAAAGGCTCCTTTGCCACAAGTACAAATTGTATGCCTAAATTATACCACCACATTTCGATTTTGTCAACTTTTAACCCATAAGAGCAAGTAAATCATCTGCACTTATTTGCGATTGAAGCGCACAGTTGATTGCGTGTGCAGTCATTTTAGCGGCGTGCGCTATGAGAAGGTCGATTTCACGAGGTGTTACCACCATTGATTTTGCCCGTTGACTATCACATTCGCCTCCAAAATCACTAACCATTGTACAGGCGTCAACGACAGTCGGTACGCCAACTGCGATTGTCGGCACACCGATAGTCCGCTCACTAATTTCGTTTCGTGCGTTGTCAACTCCGCTCCCCGGAATAAGCCCCGTATCCGAAATTTGAACCGTTCTGCCGAGTCGGTCAAGCGAACGAGCGGCAAGTGCGTCCACAACAATTACGGCGGACGGATTTATCTTGTCGGCAACTCCACGAATGACCTCGCCTGTTTCCATGCCCGTCTGACCAAGCACACCAGGACTTATCACGGCAACCTTACGAAGCTGACCGAGTGCCGACAGCTCATCGCCAAGATGACGGGTTGACAAAACTCCCGAGCCCACTCTCGGCCCGAACGAGTCGGGTGTGATTTGGGTGTTGCCGATACCGCAAACAAGCACCGTTCCGTTTTCGGGCAAGAGCCGTTGAAGCTCGTTTTGCACCGCAATTCGGCAGTTTTCATTGATTTCATACTCGCCGACAAACGGAGGTGCTTCCACCGTAATATATCTGCCCATCGGTCTGCCGAGCGACTGCTCGCCTCGTTTTGAGTCCACTTTCATCCTCGTGATTTTCACTTCGCCAATGTCGAGTGTTTCACACAAAATTCCATCGTCTGCGCCGTCTTTTGCCTCACGAAGTTCGATTGCAAGGTCGGTACGAATAGCCATAAAATCCCTCCGTTTTATATGTAAAAGAGCCGTAATTCTACGGCTCTTTTTGCCTTATTTAAGTTGGAAAGAAAGGCAATCTGTACATTGATCCATTGTCGGATTTGTTTCGTGAGTGCCGACACGGATACGGTCGAGAGCGCAGTAGTTTTCGCTGTCGCAATGGTTTCTGCAAGAAGTTACATCACACTCGATGCAGTGGTTTGCATTACATTTGTCAGTCATTTTTAAAATCTCCTTGTGAATTTCGTGCGGATTTACCGCCTTTTATAGTCTTGACACGCTCGTTTAAAAATATACATATACAAAGGAGTGATTTTTTGCTGACACAGATAAACGCAGTTGTTTGGAACTATATTTTACTGCCGATAACACTTCTATCGGCGGTAATTTTAACCATAAAATGCAGATTTTTTCAATTTACAAAGCCGATTAAAATTTTCAAAACGGCATTTTCGCAGTCGGACACAAAAAGCGGAGTTTCGCCATTTGGTGCAATGTGTACGGCACTTTCGGGGACAATGGGAATTGGCAATGTCGCAGGTGTCGGCACGGCACTTGCACTCGGTGGTGCGGGTGCAATTTTTTGGATGGTTGTGAGTGCATTTTTGTGTATGGCGATTAAGTTTGGCGAAGTCGCAATGGCTGTCGAGCATCGCACTCCGAGTGAAAACGGTTGGCGAGGCGGACTGATGTATGTAATTGAAAGTGTCGCACCTCGCTTTCGTGCAGTCGGCATTGCCTTTGCCGTTGTGACTGTTGTCGCATCAGTCGGCACGGGCGGTATTTCGCAGTCGGGTGCAGCGGCGACTGGTATGCAGTCGGCATTCGGCATTTCAAAGTGGCTGACGGGCGTTTTAATTGGTGCGGTCTGCTTGTGGCTCATACTCGCACCGTCGGGACTAATCGCAAAACTGTCCGCAGTTGCCGTTCCTATCTGTGGCGGTATTTATCTTGTCGGGTGTGGTGCGGTTTTGTTTCTGCGTTCGAGCGAAATTCTGCCGTCTGTTTCGCAAATTCTGTCGGGATTTGGCAATGCGTTCAGTATTTCGGGTGGTGTTTCGGGTTTTGCTGTGTCGAGAGCGGTGCAATACGGAGTCAGTCGTGGCATTTTCACGAACGAGTCGGGTATGGGCTCATCTCCGATTGTCCATTCCGAAGCCGCCGCAAATCCGCTCAAACAAGGGTGTTTCGGCATTCTCGAAGTGTTTTTTGACACGGTCGTTATGTGCCCGATAACTGCCCTTTGCATTCTCGCAACAGGCTCCGACCGACTTTGCGGAGTGTCGCCCGTCAACTACACGATGTCGGCTTTTAACTGTGTTTTCGGGCAGACGGGTTCGGGGTTTGTTGCAGTCGCAAGCCTGTTTTTCGCAGTTGGTGCGGCAGTCGGTTGGTCATTTTACGGCAAACGAGCCTCCGAGTATTTAGGTCTGCCAACTAAAATTTATGCAGTCATTTTTTGCGTTGTAACGGCAGTCGGTGCGACACTCCCCGAAATGCAGCTTTTCGAGATTGCCGACCTTTTCAATGCTATGATGATGTTGCCGAACTTGTGTGTGCTTATTTGTTGTGCAAATCAGGTTTCGCTTATCGCAAAAAGGTTGAAATAGCAATGTTTTTGTGGTATAATACGCAGGAAAGGAATGACCAAAATGAGCAATATTATTCTAATCGGTATGCCGGGTTGCGGAAAAAGCACTTGCGGTGTGCTTGCGGCAAAAATCGGTTGTATGAAGTTTTTGGATACCGACCTTGTTATTCAGGAAAACGAGGGTAAGCGTTTGCAAAATATCATTGATACGCAGGGCGAAGAGTATTTCGCAAGGTGCGAAGAGAAATGGGTTTGCAGTGTGAA
>CADBMQ010000057.1 GCA_902795765.1 Oscillospiraceae bacterium
ATATAAGTTGCGTTCAATATTAGTCGCATCAATAATATTAATAATACCCGTAGGCTTTTCGTTGAGAATAAACTCACGAGAAACAATCTCTTCGCAACTATATGGCGATAGGGAATAGATACCCGGCAAATCAGTTACAAGAGTACGATCGTGGTTCTTTATAGGACCGCTTTTTTGATCAACGGTAACACCTGGAAAGTTACCAACGTGTTGGTTAGAGCCTGTTAATTGATTGAAAAGCGTTGTTTTACCACAGTTTTGATTACCTGCGAGTGCAAATGTTCTTATAGCATCTTTAGGGAGTGGCTTTTCGTCTGCCTTAATGTGATACTTTCCGTCTTCGCCGTATCCGGGATGTTCGTGCTTCTTTCTGCGAACAACGGGCTTTTGATCACAAGAAATGTTAGAAATCGGTTCAATCTCTATCTTTTCAGCATCTGCAAGTCGCAATGTGAGTTCGTATCCGTGAATTGAGAGTTCCATAGGATCTCCCATAGGTGCGAATTTCATCAGCGTTACAGATGCATTAGGAATCACACCCATATCTAAAAAATGTTGTCGCAAAGAGCCTTCGCCACCAACTGCGGTAATGACAGCACTTTCTCCAACCTTTAAATCTCTTAAAGTCATTTCTTCCTCCAAATGAACACAATAAAGTTAGTATAAACTAACCTTATAATATTATAAATTCTAATAAATACTATGTCAAGCGATTTTTGACTACATAACATCTTTTATTTGATTTAAAACACCTTTTTCAAGTCTTGATACTTGCGCTTGACTAATTCCGATTTCCTTTGCGACCTCCGTTTGAGTTTTACCCTCAAAAAAACGCAATTGAACAATCTGTTTTTCACGGTCGGATAACTTTTCCAATACTTGTCTCAACCAAATTTCGTATATCCAATCATTTGACTCGTTTCCTGTTCCAACCTGATCAAGCACATACAAAGTGTCGCCACCATCTGAATAGACAGGCTCATATAGTGATAATGGTTCAATAATGCTTTCAAGAGCCATAACAACGTCTTCTCTCGGAATGTTTAGTTCCTTTGAAATCTCTTCAACACTCGGCTCACGTTGCAGTTTTGCAGTCAAACTCTCTTTCACTTGCATGGCACGGTATGCTATGTCTTTGAGCGAGCGACTAACACGAATTGGCGTACTATCACGCAGATGCCTTCTTATTTCGCCTATAATCATAGGAACAGCATAAGTTGAAAAGCGAACGTTATGGGATAAATCAAAGCGGTCAATGGCCTTGATTAGACCAATACAACCAATTTGAAATAAATCATCGGGATTTTCCCCACGAGATGAAAACCTTTGAATAACACTCAAAACCAATTTCAAATTTCCCGAAATTAACTTTTCACGAGCGGATTTATCTCCATTGTGCATTTTATTCAAAAGCTCCATCTTTTCACTTTCTTTTAGTACGGGAAGGGTTGATGTATTAACACCGCAAATTTCCACTTTGTTGTAATTAAATGCCACAAAATCATTCCTTTAATTGTAGTACAATCAAAGTATGTGTAATTCACGGCGAATAAATACAACAAAAAGAAGACTTCTTTTGAAGTCTTCTAATCAGTTTATAAAAGTTTTAATACATCAGGAAACAGTTCAAGCGAACGTTTTAGAATTCCGTGCATATTTGCGATAGCAACACCGTAGTTAACCATAGGAATATTTTGCTCAGCCGATTTTGCGACACGATGCCCAATTTCTTTTTCGTTGAGCATACAACCGCCGCAATGAACAATAAGTGAGTATTTTGTTAAATCATCAGGGAAATGTCCACCGGAAGTAAACTCAAATCGAACATCAGCACCGCTAAAATTCTTAATCCAGTTAGGCATTTTAACTGTTCCAATATCATTGCATTGGCGATGATGAGTACATCCCTCGCTAATCAATACAATATCGCCGTCTTTTAATTTAGATAAAGCAGATGCGCCCTCAACCTGTTTTACAAGATTACCTTTATATCTCGCAAACAAGATAGAAAACGAAGTCAACGGAATATCGTTCGGCACAATTTTTGATACCTTACCAAATGCCTGAGAGTCGGTTATAACCATTTTAGGCTTTTTTGTAAGTGAATTAAGTGTGCTTTCAAGTTCAGTATCACGAGCGCAAATCGGTATGCCACCTTTATCGAGAATATCACGAATTGTCTGTTGCTGTGGAAGAATAAGTCTTCCTTTTGGAGCGGATTCATCAATCGGAATACAGAGAACAACCAAATCGCCAATATCAATCAAGTCGGAAACAATATATCTTTCAGTTTTAGCACCGACAGATTTTTTCGCAATCAACTCTTTTAGTTCAAAAATGCCTTCATTAGTTTTTGCGCTAACACAAATACTGTTTTCATCAACGCAAGGCTTATCTTCAAGTAAATCTATTTTGTTAAAAACAATTACATAAGGCAGTTTCTTTGCTTTGATTAGCGACAACATTTTATCGTCATCATCGTCCATACCATTTTGAGCGTTGACAACAAGCACAGCAATATCTGTATGCGCTAACACTTCGTTGGTCTTTTTGACACGAAGTTCACCCAAATCACCAACATCGTCAAAACCCGGTGTGTCAATAATAACAACAGGGCCAAGTGGTAAAAGTTCCATTGCTTTTTTAACAGGGTCGGTGGTTGTACCCAAAACATCAGATACAACCGATAATTCCTGACCTGTAACTGCGTTTACTACGCTTGATTTACCTGCATTTCTTTTTCCGAAAAAACCGATATGCAAACGGTCTGCGGAAACAACATCATTAAGTCCCATAGCTTAAAACCTAAAATCTCTGCGATTTGAATTGCGAATATCCTCGATGTTTTTGCGAGCAATGTCACGTACTTTTTCTTTCGGAACACGTTCCAATTCACGAGCAACCATCTCATAACCGATAGCCTTTGTTTCATCTGATGCGTAGTCTTCAAGATACTCGGACAATGTCATCAATGCGTTCGGATGGCAACAGTTAAGAATTTGACCGCTCTTACAAAGACTCATAAATCTGTCTCCGGTTCTGCCTTCACGATAACAAGCAGTACAGAAAGACGGGATATGGTCGGACTTCATAAGCCAACGAACAACCTCGTCGAGTGAACGTTGATCTGAAACGTCAAACTGTTCAGTATCATGCGGACGCTCCTCACAAGCATAACCACCAACAGAAGTACGTGAGCCACCACTAACTTGCGATACACCGAGATTGAGCAATTTAGAGCGAACGGATTCTGTCTCACGAGTTGAAATAATAATGCCTGTATAGGGAACTGCAAGACGAATACAAGCGGTAATTTTTGCGAATGTATCGTCATCAATGCCGTTATCAAATTCGTCTGGATCTATATCGTCAGCTTTTTTAAGTCTCGGTACACTTATTGTGTGAGGACCAACACCATGAACTGCTTCAAGGTGTTCAGCGTGCATAATAAGACCAGCAAATTCATATTTGTACATTTCAAGACCAAAGAGTACACCGAGTCCAACGTCATCAATTCCACCTTCCATAGCACGATCCATTGCCTCTGTATGATAATCATAATCGTGTTTCGGGCCGGTCGGATGAAGTTGCAAATAACTTTCTTTGTGGTAGGTTTCCTGGAACAAAATATATGTACCAATACCTGCGTCTTTAAGTTTGCGATAGTTTTCAACAGTTGTAGCGGCAATATTGACATTGACACGTCTGATTGCACCATTTTTGTGCTTAATGCTGTAAATTGTGTTGATACATTCAAGAATGTATTCAATCGGATTATTTATAGGATCTTCACCAGCCTCAATAGCAAGGCGCTTATGCCCCATATCCTGCAAAGCGATAACTTCTTGCTTTACTTCTTCTTGTGTTAGTTTTTTACGAGGAATAGTGCGATTTTTTGCGTGATACGGACAATATACGCAACCGTTTACGCAGTAGTTTGAAAGATAAAGCGGTGCAAATATAACAATACGATTGCCGTAAAATGCTTGTTTGATTTCCTCTGCAATTTCGTAGATTTTTTCGATTTTTTCCGGAATATCACAAGCAAGCAAAACAGATGCTTCTCTGTGAGTCAATCCCGCACAAACACAGCCTGTTTCTGTTTTAACAGGACGTGCTTTTTCGAGGATTTGGTCAATAAGTTCGACATTGTTCTTGTTAGCCTCTGCATAAGCAAGAGTATCAAGAATTTCGCCGTCATTGATAAATTCTTCAGCTTTGAGTGATTTAGGATTATAAACTGCCATATAAATTAACTCCTTTTTCTTGCGGGTCAGAAAAACTTACCCGTCAGATTTGTTTTACTTTTTTATGTCGCCACGAGCAGAAACTATTTCAAAACCAATAGTTGCCATTCGCTTTTTCAAGGATTCAACGGCTTGTGCCGATTCGTCACCTGTGCTGATTTTGTTGTCATACAACA
>CADBMQ010000058.1 GCA_902795765.1 Oscillospiraceae bacterium
AGAACTGTCTTTACCACCCGAAATGCCGACAACGGCATTGCAACCTTTACCATTTTTCTCGAAAAAGTCACGAATCCACGCAACACATTCGTCTTTAACACGTTTTGCGTCAAACATAAAAAGACCACCTTTTAAAATTATTAAATTTATTTTATCAAATCAAGTCCGTCAAGTCAACAGTTAGATTGTCGCAATAATCTAACTGTTTTCAAGTGACGTGAAAATTTCGTCAAGCAGTTGCTGACGAGTTTGCATTTTATCTTTAAATCGCACCGAAAGATACGGCTTTGCACCTGCCGAAATCAGCACTCTGCCTTTCATTGCGGCAACGAGTTTGCTCGCCTTTTCGAGGTCGAACTCGTTAAAATACACGAGCAGAACTTTGTTGCGTTCGCTGACTTCACGAATTCCGAGTGCAATCGCACGATTACGCAAAAATGCGATGTCGATAAGTCCGATAACTGCTCTCGGTGGTTCGCCAAAACGGTCGATAAGTTCGTCAAGCACATCTTGTGAATCTTCTTTGGTGCGGATACGAGCAATTTTGCGGTAGATATCAAGGCGGTCGGCTGTTGTGCGAATGTAGTCCTCTGGAATGTGAGCCTTAATCTGCAAATCAATCGTACATTCTGCTTGTGGCTCAACGCTTTCTCCCTTGCGTTCCTTAATCGCATCGGACAAAAGACGAACATACATTTCATAACCCACAGCTTCGAGATGTCCGTGCTGATTAGCACCCAGAATATTACCTGCACCACGCAGTTCAAGGTCACGCATCGCAATTTTAAATCCCGAGCCGAACTCGGTGAACTCACGCACAGCTTCAAGTCGCTGACGAGCAACATCCGACAGAGCCTTGCCACGACGGAAAGTGAAATACGCATAAGCACGGCGAGAAGACCTACCTACTCTGCCACGAAGTTGATGCAACTGCGACAAGCCAAATCGGTCGGCATTGTCGATGATAAGCGTATTAGCATTTGCCACATCTACACCCGTTTCGATAATCGTGGTGCAGATTAAAACATCAATTTCGCCATCAAGCATACCACGCCACACATCCGACAACTCGGTTTCGCTCATTCTGCCGTGAGCGACCGCAATTCTCGCATCGGGAACGGCTTTTTCAATATGCCGAGCAGGTATGTTTATCGTGTCGATATCATTATGAATGTAGTAAACCTGACCGCCACGATGAATTTCTTTGCGAATTGCATCGAAAATCACAGACTCATCGTGTTCGATAACATAAGTTTGAACAGGGTGACGGTCGGTCGGTGCTTCCTCGATGACCGACATATCACGAATACCCGACATAGCCATATTAAGTGTTCTCGGAATAGGTGTTGCCGAGAGGGTAAGCACGTCCACATTCGGAAAGGCTTGTTTTATCTTTTCCTTTTGTGCAACTCCAAATCGTTGCTCTTCGTCAACAATCAGCAGTCCCAAATCGGCAAATTTAACGTCTTTCGAGATGAGTCGATGAGTGCCGACAACAATATCAACATTGCCTTTTGCAAGTCGCTTTTTAATAGCAGTTTGCTCACGAGTCGGAGTGAAACGAGAGAGCATTTCGATATTGACTGCGAAACCTTCCATACGCTCACGCAATGTGCGGTAGTGTTGCAGAGCGAGAATGGTTGTCGGAACGAGAATTGCACATTGTTTGCCGTCAAGCACACACTTGAAAGCGGCACGAAGTGCAACTTCCGTTTTGCCGAAACCAACATCACCACACAAAAGTCGGTCCATAGGACGAGCCTTTTCCATATCCTGCTTGATTTCGTCGCAACATTTCAGTTGGTCGTCGGTTTCGTCATAGGGAAAACGATATTCAAAATCGTGTTGCAAATCGCAGTCAGCAGAGAATGCAAAACCCTTTGACGCTTCACGCTCGGAGTACAGTTTTATAAGCTCCTCTGCCATATCTTTAACAGCGGCACGAACTCGTTTTTTTGTGTTCTGCCAACGGTCGGAGCCAAGCCGGTCGAGCTTGACGCCACCCTCTGCCGCACCAACATACTTCGACACGATATCGAGTTGAGTTACAGGCACATAGAGAATTTCGTCACGCAGATATTTTATCTTCATATAGTCCTTGATGATGCCGTCTTTTTCGATTTTGCGAATGCCGTCGAAAAGACCGATACCGTAAACACTATGCACAACATAGTCGCCACGATGCAACTCATCAAGCGAGCCGATACTCGCACCTTTAAGTCCGTACTTTCGCTTTCGCTCACGGCGAACGGACGCACGGGCATTTGTGAAAATCGCAGTTTTAATCGAATCATAAATAACACCCGACGGCATCGTTCCGTCAGTTACAAAAACCGCACCGTTTGGCACATCAACAGGATTTCCCGAGTAGGTCGCAGGGATTGAGTTTTCTTGCAACAACTCACAGAGATTTTGTGCCGCTTTTTGAGTTCCACAAACCAAAATGACTTTGTAGCCCGATTTGACGAGCGGAGAAATATCGTCCGACACTTCTGCAACAGTTCCCGAAAACGGTGGTAGCGAACGAGCGGATAGAGTTACCGCATTTTTTAGTGGCAGTTTGTCCGACTTAACACCGAACGCATCAAGTGCCACGCAAAGCCCAGTGTTGAAATTCGAGATGAGTTCGCTTTTGTCAAGGAAGAAGTTGCAAAGTTCGGGAGTTATTGCGTGCTCCTCTTTTAGTTGCAAAAGGTCTTCGGTACACAGTTTGTAGAAGTTGTCAAGTCGCTCGAAAACACGATTTTGGTCATCAATAAAGACGAGCGGATCGTCGAGATAGTCAAAAATCGTGCAGAGTCTGTCAAAGCAGAGCGTTATATACTTGTCGGGGTTCGCAGGCATAACAGTTGCCCTTGCGGCATCTGCATCGGCATAAATCTGCTCGGCAGCGAGTTTGTCCTTGCAGTTTTCGGCAACCGATTTAAGACTGTTCGCAAACTTTTCGCAGTCGGGAAACACGATTTCACGAGCAGGGGTTATGGTTATAGTCGAAATTGCGTTGGTTCTGCGTTGAGTAGATAGGTCAAACTCGGAGATGCTATCAACATCATCTCCCCAAAACTCAATTCGGTGGGGATTTTGTTCGCTTGGCGAAAATACGTCAATTATCGCACCACGATGGGCAAACTGACCTGCCGACTCAACCGAGTCAACTCGGATATAGCCACCTTTAAGCAGTGCATCAATCAGTTTTTCCTGCAAAAACTCCTCGCCGACTTTGAGAGTTGCACAACACTCTTTGAGTCGCTCGGGTGGAATTGTGTAGACTGCGAGAGCGTCGGGAGTTGCGATAACTGTGAAATCCTCGCCATTTTGAAGTCGGGCAAGTACACCCGCTCTCGCACGTTCATATTCGTGGGAAATGCCTGTCGCACGACGAAGAGCCAAATCTCTCGTCTCAAAAATTGCGGCAGGTGTACCCATAAGTTCGAGATCGTCACGCAGTTTGACCGCAGAGCCTTCATCGGGCACAACGACTAATGCCCGCCGATGAACATCGACGGGTAGTGCAGAAACAATATGCGATTTTGCGGCTCGGCAGATACCCGACACCGCAACGGGAGAATGTCCCGCTTTCAACGAACGCAGAACTTGTGAATACTCCTTCGTTCGTCGAACAAGACAGTCAGTAAAATTCATATTACACCTTGTAATTTAAGATTTAGTGTTGTACTTATTCATAGCACGGTCAATATTGCCGTCCGCAATCATCAAAGCCGCCTTTGACGCATTTTCAAACGCCTTTTTCATTTCGGGTATTTCGTTTGATGCGAACTTCGACAGAACCCAGTCGGCAAGGTTGTAGTCGGGATGCGGTTTCATTCCAACACCGATACGAATACGGGAAAAATCGTCACGACCTGTTAGATAGATTATGTTTTTCAGTCCGTTTTGACCACCGTCCGAACCTTTTTTGCGAATACGCAGACGACCTACATCAAGGTTAATATCGTCGCAAAGTACAGTCATACGAGATGCGTCAAGTTTGTAGAAATTAAGCGCCTCGACAACTGCCTGCCCCGACAAATTCATATAGGTTTGCGGTTTTAATAGCATAATTTTGCCCTTGTCAGTGTCGGCAATGCCGTAGAGCGACTTGAATTTCAAACGGTCAATCTTCACTCCAAGCGAGTCTGCGAGCAAATCTATCGCCATAAAACCACAGTTGTGGCGAGTGCCTTCATATTTAGAGTCGGGATTGCCAAGACCGACAATCAACCAATCTATATTAGAGTCAAATTTTTTCTTTCCGAACATATTATTCTCCAAAATTGCATTTTAAGTAATTATACCACAATAAAATGTCCGTTTCAAGCGAAAAATCAGTTAAGACAAGCGACTCCTACGTTTAAATATGCGGCAAACGACAACCAAATGAGATAGGGAACGTATGTCAGCCAAACCCGTCTGCCACAAGTTGAAGAGTAGATTGCACTCAAAAATACGAGCAACCACAAAATGATAAGCACGAACACGGCAAGTGTGAAATTTTGCAAGCCGAAGAAAATCGCAACCCAAAGCACATTGACAGGCAGCGATAGGTATAAATATAAACTCGCTTTTTTCGACCGACGACTGTCGCAACGGCTGAGCAGATAAAAGGTCACACCCATTATAATGTATAAAGCAGTCCAAACCCAACGGAAAAGCACAGGTGGGGGAGCAAACGGAGGCAGTCGCAGATTTTTGTAGATGTCAAAGTTGCCGTTCGCACTTAAAAAGGCGAGCAGTCCTGTCAAAGCAGGTGGAACAAAACTCAAAATCAGCGATTTCAACTTGATAATCATAGAAAAACTCCTTGATTGTGGTTTATATTGTAAGTTTATTGATTGTTGTGTCGAAATATGCAAAATTTAAGAAAATGCAAAAAAATGCAAAAAAATTGAAAATTTATATTTACAACTTGACAAAAAAGGTGTATAATATTTGACGAAGATTTGCTCGGTATCCCCAAATTGAAGCCGACAAATTATATTTTTAGAGTGCATCAAAGATGCAGAAGGGAGTCATTATTATGTCTTATGTTCAAAGAGTTCTCGATAAACTCATCGAGAAAAACGATGGTCAGCCGGAGTTCATCCAAGCTGCAACAGAGGTACTTACCTCATTAGAGCCCGTAATCGAGGCTAATCCCCAGTATGAGAAAAACGCTATTCTCGAACGTATCACAGAGCCGGAAAGACAACTTATGTTCCGTGTTCCGTGGGTTGACGATAACGGTAACATCCAAGTAAACCGTGGTTTCAGAATCCAGTTCAACAGTGCAATCGGCCCGTACAAGGGTGGTTTGCGTTTGCATCCGTCTGTTAAGCTCGGCACAATCAAGTTCCTCGGCTTCGAGCAGATTTTCAAAAACTCACTCACAGGCCTCGCTATCGGCGGTGGTAAGGGTGGTTCTGACTTCGATCCGAAGGGCAAATCAGACCGTGAAGTTATGGCATTCTGCCAGAGCTTTATGACAGAGCTTTTCCGTCACATCGGTGCTACTACTGACGTTCCTGCCGGTGACATCGGTACAGGCGCTAGAGAAATCGGTTATATGTACGGTCAGTACAAACGCCTCACAACTAAATACGAAGGCGTTCTCACCGGTAAAGGTCTTAACTACGGTGGTTCACTCGCTCGTACAGAAGCAACAGGCTACGGTCTTGTTTACTTCCTCGACGAGATGCTCAAAGACCATAACATCGACCTCGCAGGCAAAACAGTTGTTATCTCTGGTTCAGGTAACGTTGCTATCTACGCTTGTCAGAAAGCTCAGACACTCGGCGCAAAAGTTGTTGCTATGTCTGACTCAAACGGCTACATCTATGATGAAGACGGTATCAAACTTGATACTGTTAAACGCATCAAAGAGGTTGAGCGTGGAAGAATTAAAGAATACGTTAAGGATCATCCAACTGCTAAATATACAGAAGGCAAAGGCATCTGGACAATTCCTTGTGATGTTGCTCTTCCGTGTGCTACACAGAACGAACTCAACGAAGAAGACGCTAAAACTCTTATCGCAAACGGCGTAATCGCTGTTGCAGAGGGTGCTAATATGCCGAGCACAATCGAGGCTACAAACGCATTCATCGAAAAAGGCGTTCTCTTTGCTCCTGGTAAGGCTGCTAACGCAGGTGGCGTTGCAACAAGTGCTCTCGAAATGAGCCAGAACGCTTCTATGACTGCTTGGACTTTCGAAGAAGTAGACGGCAAACTTCATAACATTATGAAGAACATCTACAAAAACGCTGCTGAGGCTGCTGAAAAGTACGGCCATAAAGACAACTTGGTTGTTGGCGCTAACATCGCAGGTTTTGTAAAGGTTGCTGACGCAATGATCGCACAGGGCGTTTGCTAATCAGTTTTCACGCAAATCAAAAAGCGACGGATTATTCCGTCGCTTTTTTTATGGTGGGAGCCAAGTTGCGTAATGATTGTTGAAAAAACATTGACTAAATCGGTCAATTTGTTCATAATTGCAAAAAAATGAGTGTAAAAATGTGTAAAAATATATAAACATACAAAAATTCAAGTTGTGTGCATATTAAGGGTTGATTTTTTTCTCGGTTTAGTGTATTATTATTTTGTAATAATGCCTTTATATACGATAGGATAGTTATATCCTATTAGTATATATAAGCTTTTAATATATATTATTTTATCTTTATATAAAGAGAGAGGAAGATTTTTATCATGAAGAAATTCAGAAAAATCACGGCAATCTTGGCAACACTTGCATTGTTGTTCGGTGTGCTTGGTAGCGTTCCGATGGTAGCACAGGCGGATACGACTACATTGTTGTACGATTTTGACAGCGAAACCACTGGCGAAGATGTTGATTTGAGTTATGTTACGAGACATAATACAAGAATTAGTGTAGTGGAAAATGTTCATGCTGGCTCTTCGGGCAAAAGCTTGTTGATTCGTTCTGTGAACGGTGGTTGGAATCCTAAGGATTATAATATTGGATGTAAAACTTTTGTAGAAGTCAAAATTGCGGGTAAATACACAGGCAATTTAAGCGGTATCAGTTTTGAAGAAAGAAATAGTGGTGAAAACAATGATAATACTTATTTTTCTTATGGTATTAAAACAACAGACGGGAAATATTATGTTGCCAAAACGCCTACACGAAATAAAGATTTTGGCACTCATACCATAAGCAGTTCTACAAAATTGTATGAGATGAATCCTAATCAGAATTTGTTCTATACAACTGAGCCTGCAACAAGTTATTATTTAGGTAATCAGATTCCGTGGTCTAATGTAGATTCGGTAACAATGTTAACTTTTGCAAATCATGAGGAATTATATGTCCATTATATAGATAATATTAGAGTAACGACTGCTGGTCCCAC
>CADBMQ010000059.1 GCA_902795765.1 Oscillospiraceae bacterium
GACGCAGGACATCTTCTCGGCTCGTCAAGTATCGAAGTTCGTGTCAATGAAAATGGAACTGAAAAAACATTGCTTTTTTCGGGAGATATCGGCAATATCGACCGACCGCTAATTCGCAATCCGCAAAAGCCCGAGTATGCTGATATAGTTGTCTGCGAGTCAACCTACGGCAATCGTCTGCACGGCGAAATGGAAGACTATTGCAAACAATTAGCACAGGTTATACAAATGACTCTTGATAGAGGCGGTAATGTTGTAATTCCGTCATTTGCCGTTGGCAGAACACAGGAAATGTTGTACCTTCTCCACCAAATCAAAGAGAAAAATATGGTTGTCGAACACGGCAATTTCCCGATTTTCATAGATAGTCCACTTGCTTTGGAAGCAACAAAAATCTATGACGGTGGAGAAGAGATGATGCCGTATTACGATGAAGAAATGCTCGAATTTCTCAAAAACGGCATAGATGTATTGAAAGTGCCTGGCCTTGAATTTGCGATAACCAGCCAAGACTCAATGAATATAAACACCGATATGCGCCCGAAAGTAATCATCTCTGCAAGTGGTATGTGCGATGCAGGTAGAATTCGTCATCACTTAAAGCATAACTTGTGGCTCGAAGACTCCACAATACTTTTTGTCGGCTATCAGGCGGAAGGAACAATTGGCAGACAACTTCTTGACGGAGCAAACGAAGTCAAAATGTTTGGTGAAATCATCAAAGTAAATGCCGAAATTGTGCAGATGAGCGGTATCAGTGGCCACGCAGACCACGATATGTTAATTGATTGGCTCGGCAATCTGAAACAACCGCCCGAGCGAGTTTTTGTGAACCACGGCGGAGATACAGTTTGCGATGAATTTGCAGATTCTATCAAAGAAGAACTCGGCTATGATGCAGTAGCACCGTATAGCGGTGGCAGTTATGATTTAATAACAGGAGAGTGCCTTAATAAAGGCAATACAGTTAAAGTCGAGAGAAAATCACGACCGATGAAAGAGTCGTCTGCAATGCTTCGACTAATCTCGGCAGGGCAACGACTTCAAGCCGTAATTGAGAAAAATCGTGGTGGTGCAAATAAAGACCTTGGCAAATTTGTCGACCAAATCAATGAACTTTGTCGAAAGTGGGATAGATAAATCACCAAAAGCTTCCGTTCGTAGTATAATGATATGAGCCGTAAAATCGGCAAGTAACATTTTATGAAAGGAACATCACGATTTGTTTTATAGAGAATGTCGTTCGCAATGTTCAAAAACACGCATTTTAGACTATTGCAATGACTCTCGTGAGCGAGAGAACAAATGTGGTTGTACGACCACATTGAACGAAGGCACACAACAATCGACTTGTTTAGACAGCAGACAGGCACTTTGTCGTTGTGCAGAACATCGGGAGAATATTTGCAGATAAAAGTCTGAAAATGGAAAATTATTGTAATTTTTCGACTTTTTTCGATGATAAAAACACCCTATACCAAGTAAAATGGTATAGGGTGTTTTAGTTAGTATAATCAGACCTATGCTGTGCAGTAATCATTCAAAACATCTAACCAAGAGTTTCGTCTGACACTGTTTTCAGAAAGAAAAACAGCAAGCTGCTTTGCCTGTTCAAAAGAAATTGAACTAATCTTTTGTTCTTCGGAAATAGCGCTGTTTTCACATTCACAAGTGAGTTTAATACCTAAACATCCGTCATATAAAGTGACTTCATAAGTATCCCTCGACTCCAACTGTAATCCGGGAATGTCAGAGTATGTGCGTGAAATACAAAAGTGCGTATCGTCCATAGATTTAATCTCCCTTCATAAAATATATGCTTCCCTTGACACTTGTATTTTAGCACACACAAAACTCAAAATTCATCTCCATAATTAAATAAATAATAAGTTAATTTAAAAAACGGAAAAATAACAATACTAAATCGAAATAATACCTTGATTATTTTTGGATATTTTGTTTAATGATTTTAACAGAAAATGCGGATAAAAATGGGTGAAATATTTCTGTTAAAATTGTATTATAGCATAATAAAATCCGTCTTGATGATTTTACAATATGTATGTAAAATTATAGTAAAAATGATGTAAAAAATTACAAGGAATAATAGTGGTATAATGTTTAATTACAATATTTTAATTGCAGATAGGTCAAGTGAAACGCTTGCTAAATGCAGAACGAATGCAAAACTCAGCAGAAAGCGAATGAGTGAAGAAATAGGAGTATCGGAAAGCACCATAAAGGCATGGGAGGTTGGACAAGGTTCTCCGACAATACCGATGCTGTTAAAATGGTTTAAAGCAACAGGATGCAATCCATTTAGATTTTTGCTTGACTTTTTCTGGCCTGATAGTTTTCTGAATTTGAGTCGTAACAGCAGCGAGGAAAGAATACGTAACGCAATATCTGTGTACTTGCGAGAGGTTGCAACTCGCTCGGAGATAGAGCAACTGCATTTTCTTGTTTTTGAAGATTTCGGTGGCGATTGGTTGGGCTTGCTTGATATGTTTTGCGCTCATATTAATATGAATCTCGGCAGCAGATACAGAATAGCCGAAATGATACAAACATCTTACGAATTGAGCCTTGCAAATAACAGAGCAAGAGATTTAAAAGGAGTTAAAGTAAACAAAATAGTTTTGCTTGGTGCATTGCAAGAAGCAAAGAAAGCATCAATGACAAATAAATTCGGATATACAGTAGGCTCGTTAAGCCGAGATATGTCAGAAATATCATCAATAATACTAACTCGTTCTCGACAAGATAGCGGTGTATCGCAACGCTATATGGCAAAGGCGATGGGCAAAAGTGAGCGAACTATACAAAATTGGGAAGGCTCATCAGAACCATCATTTTTGGAAGTTTGCACTTGGTTTCACATTTTAAATAAAAATGTTTTGTATTATTTGCGTAATGCCTTAAATCCCGAAGAGCCTGTTGAAGTAGATGAAAAGGATAAAGCATTGCGTGAAGATTTGGTTAAGCATTTTGACCTTGCGGGTATGGATGAGTTGTGTAAAGTGTCGTATCTTGTATTTGGCGACCACGGATCATATTGGA
>CADBMQ010000060.1 GCA_902795765.1 Oscillospiraceae bacterium
CTTGCCTGCGGTCTGTTCTTCTGCGACTAAAACCGAAAATTCGGGTGCATTTTGCACCGCAAGTGATTTCAGTATATCGTTGGTCGATGTGACTTCTCGTTCGACTGTCAATCCGACATTATGACGAAGAAATTTGCCAACACTCTGCGTACTCATCGGGTCATTGTCCGAGGTTAGTCGATAGCCACGATTGCGAACCGACTCGATTTTATAGCCGTCCTCTTCCAACTTTTTGACCGTTTTCCACACAGCATTTCTCGACACATTCATAAGTGTTGCTATTTGTTGGCCCGAAACAAACTCGCCACGATATTTTTCTAGCAATTCTAAAAGTTTTTTGGATAACTCTGTCATTTTATTATGCCGAGCGTCTGCTTCCATTCGAGAATGCGACGCACCGACTCCTCCACTCGTTTTATTGATATTTCTCCGCTCTTTACTGCGGTTATTGCGGCAGGAATTTGCACATTGAAATCCGAGCAACATAGCAAATCGTTTCCTGCTTTTATCGCTTGTATTGCCGCTTTTGACGCATCTCCGCCTGTGTAGTCTTTGATTGCGTCCATATACAAATCATCGGTCATTATAACTCGGTCAAACCCGAGTTTTTCACGAAGAATTTTATGAGCATTCGGTGAAAGTGATGCCGGAAAATTTGCGTCCATACTCTTGACTATATTGTGTGACACGAGAACCGCTCCTGCTCCCGACTTGATGCCCGAAATAAACGGCAGAAAGTCGGTCTGCTCAAACTGACTGTACGGGCGGTTATCATACGCTATGCCCGTATGGGTGTTTTCATTGTCGCCATAGCCGGGAAAGTGTTTCAGCACCGAGCCGAGTTTTTGCTGATTATTTACAGTCACAACACGGCTCACAAACTCGTTTGTGAGTTTCACATTGTCACCGAAAGTTCGGTCGAAAATATAACTGCCGTTGTGGGCGACGTCGCTCACAGGTGCGAGATTTACATTTATTCCGAGCGACAAAAGCAGTTGTGCTTTCTCCTTTGCGTCGAACTCAACAAGTCCAAATCCGCCTTTTTTATACAACTCTTGCGGAGACATAAACGGTGTTTCTCGGAATGCTTTATGAAGGCTTACTCGGTTGACTTCTCCACCCTCTTCGTCCACCGAAACTATCATCGGAGTTTTCGACGATTTTTGATAGGAGTCAATCATCGCTTTGGCAGTTTCTTTCGTTTTGCCTTCGAAATCCTTTGAAAATAACACCAAACCACCAAACTGATATTTATCCACCGACTCACGCATACTCTCATCTCGTGAGCAGACAATAAACATTTGCCCGACTTTTTGTTCGAGTGTCATTGATTTCAAAGTTCTATCAATAACGCTCTCTTCCTGCTTTGCAGTTGTCGGTTTCGGTTTTGGTTTTTGTCCTTTTGTGGTTATCGGTTGAGTAGTTACTGTTGTTGTGCTTATTGAAGTTGTGACAGTTGTTAAAGTTTGAGTTGCTTGTGTTGTTGATGACGCTACTATATTATTCTGCGTTTCTGCTCTCTCGTCCGAGCAGCTGCAAGATACGCTGAAAAATGTCATCAATATCGCAAGAACTAATATTGTCGATTTTTTTATCATTGTCACTATTCCTTTATTACAAAGTAAAACCGCCACTTATAGTGGCGGTTTAATATGACTTTTATTACATTTTTTCTACGATAGCCTTTGTATCTCTTGCAATCATAAGTTCCTCGTTTGTCGGAATTACATATACTGCAACAGATGAATCAGGAGTTGAGATAAGTCCCTCGCCACCACGAATCATCTTCTTGTTGAGTTCGAGATCAATCTTAACACCCATATAGCCGAAATGCTCTGCTACATATTCACGCAACTCATCGCCGTTTTCACCAATACCGCCTGTAAAGATGATAGCATCTGTACCACCGAGTGCTGCGATATACTGACCAACAAACTTGGTGATCTGATAACGCTGCATTGTGATAGCGAGTTGTGCACGTTTATTGCCGTCTTTTGCCGCCTGTTCAACGTCACGGTTATCGCTCGAAATACCCGAAACACCGAGCATACCCGACTTTTTGTTGAACAAGTCGGACAACTCTTTTGCACCGAGGTTTTCTTTTTCGATTATGTATGTTACAACTGACGGATCGAGTGTACCAGTACGGGTACCCATCATAAAGCCGTCAAGCGGAGTAAGTCCCATTGATGTATCATAACATTTGCCGTCTTTAACTGCGGAAATTGAAGAGCCGTTACCAAGGTGGCAAGTTACGATGCGTGAGCCCTCTTTTTCTTTGCCTGTGAGTTCAAAATATCTTTGTGTGATATAGCGATGAGATGTGCCGTGGAAGCCATATCTTCTGATTTTATACTTCTCGAAGTACTCATACGGAAGTGCATAGAGATAAGATGTTTCGGGCATTGTTGAATGGAATGCTGTATCGAATACAACAACTTCAGGAACATCTTTGCCGAAACTTTCAAGACAAGCACGGATACCTTGTGCGTGTGCTTTATTGTGCAACGGAGCGAGGTCTGCAAGGCCTTCGATTTCCTCTACAACCTTTTCGTCAACAACAACTGACTCGGAGAAGATTGCACCGCCTTGCACGATTCTATGACCTACTGCGCTGATTTCGTCAAGTGACTCAACAGCCTTTGCATCGCTTTCAACCAATGCGTATTTCAAGCAGTCAAATGCTGCAGTATGGTCGGGCATCGGTGTTTCAGCCGAATATTCTCTGCCGTCAGCAGTTTTATGAGTAATTCTGCCGTCTACTCCAATACGTTCGCAAAGACCTTTTGCGAGCATTTTTTCGCCGTTCATATCAATAAGCTGATATTTCAATGACGAACTACCTGCGTTTACAACCAAAATTTTCATAACAAAACTCCTATATTTTTTAATTCTTTTCTATTTATTATAAAACATATTTTCATTAAATTCAACCCATTTTTTCAAATATTTACTAAAATGTACGAGCCGTCATAGTACACGATAACAAAGCATAGTAATTATTATGGAAGGAGTTGATTTTTTGACAGTTTTTGACTATATTATGCTCGGTTTGTTTGTTTTGGCAATTCTTATTGTTCTCGGTTTTGCTCTTAAAACTAAAAAGTTTTTTAAAACGCTCGCATTATCTTGTGCGCTTGGTATCGGAAGTCTTTTTATTATGTACATACTCTCGTCTATAAGCGGTTTTAAACTCGAAATTACACCGTTCACACTCGGTGTTTCGGGCATTTTCGGTCTACCTGGTGTTATTTGTATGGCTGTGACGAAAATGATATGGTTTATTTAGAAAATTGGCATAAATTGGGGAATGATGCGAAATTTAGAGCAGTTAATTAGCAAATATAGGTTGCAAAAGTGTTTGAAATGAGTTATAATATAGAGAATTGATATATTATAAACGGAGGTAGAAATTTTGATTTTTCATTCCGCAACTACTGATGAAATTATTACTGAATTTAGTGCAAATATCCAAAACGGTCTCACAGACAAAGAAGTTGAAGAGCGACTTCGTAAGTATGGTGAAAACACCATTCCCGACCAGCAGAAAAAGAGTTTCTTCGCTCGTTTCATCGACCAGATGAAGAGCGTTATGATTATCATTTTGCTCATTGCCGCTGTTGTTTCCTGCATTGTCACGGTTTTTGAAGGTAAGAATGATTGGCTCGAACCTATCGTTATCGTTGCGATTGTTCTTTTAAATGCTATTCTCGGTGTTATTCAGGAAAGCCGTGCAGAGGCAGCTCTTGAATCACTTAAGCAACTATCCGCTCCAACCGCAAAGGTTATTCGCAACGGCGAACAGATTTCGGTTGACGCTAACAAGCTTGTTCCAGGAGATATTATTGTTGTCGAAGCAGGTGACTATATTCCCGCTGACGCTCGTTTGCTTGAATCATACAGTCTTCGTTGTGATGAGTCGGTGTTGACAGGCGAGTCTGTGCCTGTTGAAAAAGACGCAGGTTTGCTTTGTGAAGATATTGCGTCTATCGGCGACAGAGCGAATATGATTTTCAGCGGTTGTGCCGCTGACTACGGCCGTGGTAAGGCTATCGTTATTGCAACGGGGCTTGACACCGAGATGGGTAAGATTGCTACGATTTTGAAGGATACCGAATCAAGCAGTACTCCCCTTCAAGAAAGACTTGCAAGTCTTGGTAAAAACCTCGGACTTATCGCACTTGCAATTTGCGGTATAATTCTCGTTTATGGTCTTATTAGAGGTCTTTCGTTTATCGACATCTTTATGACTTCGGTTTCACTCGCTGTTGCGGCTATTCCCGAAGGTTTACCCGCTATTGTAACTGTTGTTCTTGCTCTCGGTGTTCGCAATATGGTTAAGAAAAATGCGATTATTCGTCGTTTGCCTGCGGTTGAAACACTCGGAAGTGCGTCGGTTATCTGCTCGGATAAGACTGGCACTTTAACTCAAAACAAGATGACTTTGATGAAAATCTTCTCGCAAGGAAGATTTGTTGATATGGCAGACCGTCTGCCCGAAGATGCTGCCGCTTTGCTTAAAATCGGTGCTTTGTGTTGCGACGGCACGGTTGAAATGGTTGACGGCAAACTTGTTCACAAAGGCGACCCGACAGAAACTGCTATCGTTGCCGCTATGTGTGAAATTTTCCAAACAAACAAGCAGACACTTGAAAGCTTGAACCCGAGAATGTGCGAAATCCCCTTTGACTCGGATAGAAAACTTATGACGGTTGTTTGCGTTATCGACTCGAAACCTTTCGCTATCGTTAAGGGTGGTGCCGATATTCTCATCGACAGATGTCAGAATATCAACCGTGAGGAAACTCAAAAAGCCGCTCAAATTATGGCAAACGATGCTATGCGTGTTTTGGGTATCGCAATGAAACCGCTCGAATTTGTTCCGAGTAACCCGACAAGTGAGGAACTTGAAAACGATCTTTCATTTGTTGGTTTGGTTGGTCTTATCGATCCGCCTCGTGAGGAAGCAAAAGTTGCTATTCAAGAGTGCAAACAAGCAGGTATTCGCACCGTTATGATTACAGGCGACCACGTTGTTACTGCAAGTGCGATTGCAAAGCAGCTTGGCATTCTTGAAAAGGATCAAGAGGCTGTGACGGGTGTTGAACTCGAACAAATGACAGACGAGGAACTTGACGAGAAAATCGAGAATATTTCTGTTTATGCTCGTGTTACTCCTGCCGATAAAATTCGCATTGTAAACACATGGCAACGCAAAGGTCAAGTCGTTGCTATGACAGGTGACGGAGTTAACGATGCACCTGCCTTGAAAGCGGCTGACATTGGTTGTGCGATGGGCAAAACGGGTACGGACGTTGCTAAAAGTGCGGCAGCTATGACATTGACTGACGACAACTTTGCAACAATTGTTTCGGCAGTTAAACAAGGCCGTGGTATTTACGAAAACATTCGCAAGGCTGTGCATTTCCTTTTGTCTTGCAACCTTGGTGAGATTTTTGCGGTGTTTATCACTATGTTGATTTTCGGTGCTTCACCGCTTACTCCTATTCTCCTTCTTTGGACTAACCTCATAACCGACTCGCTCCCTGCTTTGGCGCTCGGTATGGAACCTGCTGAAAGCAATATTATGATGAAGAAACCCCGTCAGCGTTCGGAAAGCATTTTTGCAGACGGATTAGGTGTTTCAACTGTTTGGCAGGGTGCATTGATTGGTATTGTAACAATTTGTGCGTTCATTATCGGTCTTGTGTCTTGTGGTTGGAGTTTCGGCATTGACTTAAAGGCAAACGGTGCTTTGGCAGTTGCACAAACTATGGCATTCGCAGTTTTGTCGCTCTCGCAGTTGTTCCACGCATTCTCTTGCAGAAGTGACCGCCCGATTGTTATGGCAGGTTTGTTCAAAAATCCGTATATGTGGCTTGCTTTTGCCGGCTCGCTCATACTTTTGTGCGTTGTGCTTTTCGTTCCGGTAATCAGCACCGCATTTGGTATCGCTTCGCTTAGCGGCTCGGCTATTACTATCATTTTGATTTTGTCGCTTGTGCCGTTTGTTGCAAGTGAGATAGTTAAGTTTGTTAACCACATTCGCAAAAAATAAGTATTGTTTTTAAATCCCCGTGTCACTTATTGGCACGGGGATTTTTTAGGTTATAAACTCGTCACAATCGTCGAACAAAAGCATTATTGCAACCATACACGCAACCATTTGCGCATCAATTTCTGTTCCTTGAACGCTGATTTCCCTTGGCTCGACAATTTTGCCATTGACTGTTCGGATTTTTCGTTGGACACTAACACTTACTCCGTCTTTGTTGACTGATGACACGCTGACGGTGTCTTTGGCAGACAAGCCACAACTTACAACGGGTATTTTTAGCCGTTGCAGAGCATACAGTTCTCGCTCGTCTGCGTTGCAGGTTACAGCGCATTTAACCGAATTCGGGCATTTTATCGGCACTTCTCCACCTGCGACAAACAGCACTGTATGTGTGTCTTGCGTTGCTATCGGTCGAACTCCGTTTAGTATCAGATAATGCGTTGTGTCAGATGTTGAGAGAAATTTATTCGAATCGATATAAAGAGTTTGGCGAAACTGCGACAGAAGATTATATAATCTTTCGGCTCGACTATCAAACGGAGATGAAATTGATAGGATTGTGTGCATCGTTGCCTCCTAATAATTTGCGTGGTCTATTGAACTTAAAACCGATTGATACTGTGCTGCGGCGTGTGGAAGTTCCCTGCGCATAACATATTCAAGGTACATATTCGCCGACTGCGATATATCTTCGAGTTCGCCCTCGTCCACAAAAAGTCGCATCCATGAAATGCTATCGGTAAAATTATGAACTGTGTTTGCAAGGACATCATACGATTTTTGAAAATCTCCGTTATTTAAGCTTGTGTAGGATTTTTTGACATTTGCACTCAACTCGTTAATCTGACGGTTTACTGTGAACATTTGAGTGACACTCAATCCGACAATAACTGCGACTATCGCAAGCACCGCATACATTCGCTTCATTTCGCACCACGCTTTCTAACTGTTTCAAAGTGGTTCAAGTTATCCACCGTCATTATAAAAACTTCGCTTGCGTCAAGATTTTGCCGTTTGAGTTCCTTTTTTACATCCGACATCCGAATACCGTTTTGCTTGATGACTGTCTTTTGCAGTTTTCCGTCGCTTATAACCGCTATTGGCACACCTGCGTCCTTGCATTTGAGTTTCAGGTCGGACTTATTGACGGGCGTATATGCGTCTTTTAAAAGCACGCTGAGTTTGCCGTTGGTTTCCATTACTGCATAACTTACTTCACCAAGTGAGAACACTCCGTTTTGTCGAAGTCCCTCGATTAAATCGTCTACGCTCATTCGCAGTTTGCGGAGTTCGATTTCGTCCACCTTTCCTTTGGCAATGACGATTGCAGGTTGACCCGAAGCAATTCGGCGTATTTTGGGGAATTTTAGTGATAAGCACGATAATGTTATTTCGCAGACAACTAAAATTGCTATCGGAGCAAGCCCTGCGATTATAGGACGGTCGGGATCGCCTACGGGAATAGCAGCGAGCTCGGAGATAAGTATTGTAATGCAAAATTCACTCGGTTGCAGCTCGCCAACTTGGCGTTTGCCCATTATTCGCATAAATGCCACTACTGTTAGGTATACGATGAATGTGCGTAGGATTATAAACAGCAAAAAACCACCTCGTGGGTTAGTTTGCCCAAAGGTGGCTTTTATTATGCTATTTTATTTTACATTACCCATTGTTTCGGCTTTTTGCAACTGCTTTCCTGCGATATTTATACTGTAATTTTCCTTATAAATCAGTTCGCTCACAGGCACGATTTCGTAGCCGTCTGATTGGAGCTTTTCAATTATTCCGGAAAGTGCTTCGGGGGTATGTTTTGCGGCATTATGGAACAGCACAATCGAGCCAGACTGCACTCTTGATGTTACTCGACTTGTGATTTTATCTGCGGTGTAGTCTTTCCAATCAAGCGAGTCTACATCCCATTGAACTGTGTACATTCCAAGTCCCTGTACTGTTTCAATCATCGTGTTGTCATAGTCGCCATAGGGCGCTCGAAACAAAATCGGTCGTCTGCCCGTTATTTTCTCGATTTTATCGTTGCAAGTCGCAATTTCGCTAACCATCTGCTCTCTCGTAAGCGTTGGCATATGTGGATGAGTTGACGAGTGGTTCATAACTTCGTGACCTGCGTCCGACAACGCCTTGACCGACTCGGGATATTTATCCACCCACTCGCCGACAACAAAGAAAGTTGTATGAACGTTATATTTTTTCAGCGTATCAATTAACACTTGCGTATCTTCGTTGCCCCACGCTGCGTCAAATGAAATCGAAATACGTTTGTCCGTTCTGCCGACCGAATATATCGGCAACAGTTTCTTCCCTGCCGATGTTTGCTCTGCATTCGGTGTTGCAAGTACTACCGCAAATACGGCGACTACTGCTACAACCGTCGCTGTGATTTTAATTAGCATTTTCCTCGTTATGGTCAGATACTTCATAAAAAATTCTCCTTTGCGGTATTATCTTTAAGAAATTATATTCAATGATTAACGGTTTATTTACAAATTTTATTAAAAAACGAAATAAAATTAGTATATACTTAAAATAGAAAAAAAGGAAAGGATGAACTCCAATGTACAATGAATTCGAGCCGAATAATACCGAGAACTCAAATAATTCTACGGATTCTTTCGCTTCCAACTTGAATGAATCTTCAAACGATAACTCAACAGTTAACGGTAGTTATTCTTATACTAATCAGCAACTTCATAATCGTGCAAAAGCTGATAACTATTTTAATCCGCAGTCGGGTTCACAACCCCATGTCGCTTCATACTCGACTTATCCCGAGACGGGTAATCCAATCGGCACAAAAAAGCCGAAGTCGAGCCGTAAATATCCAATTTCCGCAATTATTGCGTGTTGCCTTATATGCTCAATTTTGGGCGGTGGCATTGGTGCAAGTGTTATGCTACTGACAGGTACAGTAAAACACTCTGTTTCGAGTGGTTCAAGTTTGACAAAGACGGATACTAACTCGAACGGTAAGACCGACTCGGTTATCAATGTGACCGATGACTCGACCGAAACACTTATCACGGCAGTTGCGGCAAAGGCAAGTCCTTCGGTTGTCGGAATTCGTGCGACGGCACATTCCAACTCGTTTTGGGGACAGACACAAGAGCAATCGGGCGAAGGCTCGGGCATTATATACAAGGCAGACGGCTATATTATAACGAATTACCACGTTATTTCGACTGCCGTTGAAGCAGGATCAAACACTTCTTCGATTACTGTTTATCTGCCTGATGATCCAGATACCGCAATTCCCGCTAAGGTTATCGGTTATTACAGTGAATCCGACCTTGCAGTTTTGAAGATTGAAAAAACAGGCCTTCCTGCTATCGAAATCGGCAACTCTGATGAGTTGAAATCAGGTCAAACGGTTGTTGCTATCGGTAATC
>CADBMQ010000061.1 GCA_902795765.1 Oscillospiraceae bacterium
CACAGATTTAGAACGACTCTTATCAACACGATAAAATCTTTCAAAAACTCTATCCTGCGATTCGGGAGGTATGCCAATGCCTGTATCTCTTATAGTCAAAATCACGTTTGAATCGTTTGACTTAACATCAACGTTAACACTACCGCCAGTATGGTTATATTTAATAGCATTATCACAAAGGTTGTAAATAATTCCTGAAAGCATCTGCGGAAAGCCTTGCATTTTGGCTTTTTCGCCACTCAAAGTGAGTTTTACACCTGCATTTTTCGCTACTGGAGTTAGATTGCGAACTGTTAAATCGGCAAGTTCAAACACATCAACCATTTGTTGTTGCATATCTTCTGCTCCCTCGTCAAGATGCGAAAGTTTTATTATATCCTCTACGAGTGTGATCATTCGTTTGGATTCTCCCAAAATCTGCTCGGCAAATTTTGGGATATCTTCTGATTTTACAAGTCCGTTTGAGATAAGTTCTGCACTTCCCGAAATGTTTTGCAACGGAGTTTTTAGCTCGTGGGAAACATTTGCCGTAAACTCACGACGTGCTTCTTCGGCTTTTTCTTTTTCGGTAATATCAAATATTATAAGAGCTATGCCCGACACTTTATCTTGGTTAATAATCGGACTTGCATTGAATTGATAATCACGTTCCTCGATTGCAATGATTTTCTCTGCACGGATACCCGTACTTGCGATACGAAGCAGTTCCTGTATTTCAAAACTATTATTAAACAACAACAAATCTTTACCAACGCAATAGCTACTAATACCAAGAAGTTTCGTTGCTGACTGATTGATACTGAGTACTGCACCATTTTTTGAAAGAAGGATAATTCCCTCGTTCATATATCCAGTCGCAGTATCAAACTCCTCTTGCTTTTGTATGAGTTCTGCTTTTTGCTTTTTCAGCTGACGTTGTTGGCTTGTAATACGATTTATAAGCGGTGTGATTTCTTCATAAATATTTTCAGTTGTCGGATTATCAAGATTTAAGTTATTTAAAGGTTTAACCACATTTTTGGATAAACGATATGCAAGAAACAACGAAATTATGACTGCTATTGCTATTACGATAATAATCGGTTGGAGCATCGAGATTACCAATGACCACCACGTGAGATGTGAAGTGGAAAGGCGAAGAATTGTGCCGTTTGAAAGTTTTTTAGCAGAATATAACTGCTTTTCCATCAATGTGTCGGATTGTCTTGCACTTTCTCCATCACCATTTGCGAGTGCTTTTTTGATTTCTTCTCGCTCTAAATGATTTTCCATCTTTTCAGTTTTGACCTTATTGTCAAATAGCACTGTGCCGTCAGAAGAAATCCACGTAATTCGATATTCTCCAACAGGTACAGTTTTTAAGTAATCAAGTCCGTCTTTTTCGACAGCTGAAGCACAAAGAGTTGTTTCTGTTTTTAAACTTTTCATTTGTTGGTCCGAAAAATAGCTGTATAATACTCCCATAATTAAAACAAGTGAAGCTAAAAATACTGCTATCGCAACAAAACAAATGGAACGGAATATTTTTTTGTCATTTTTTTGTCTCCATTCTATATCTGACGCCACGCACGGTTTCTACGAGATTACCTGCATTACCAAGTTTTGTGCGAAGTGTTCCAATATGCACATCAACTGTTCTTGTTTCTCCTATAAAATCAAGTCCCCATACTTTTTCAAGAAGTTGATCTCTTGAAAATACAATTCCTTGATTTTTTAAAAACAAACGAAGAAGCTCGTATTCTTTCAAAGTCAACACGATTTCTTTGTTATCAACTTTAACAATATGTTTTTCAATATTTAACTCAATATTTTCACATTTTAGAATATTTGTTACCTTTGGAGTTGTTCTACGAAGCACAGATTTAACTCGTGATACCATTTCCATCATTCCAAAAGGTTTTGCAAGATAATCATCTGCTCCAAGATCGAGTCCTAGCACTTTGTCGTACTCAGTACCTTTTGCACTCGCCATAATAATAGGAATTTCGCAAGTTGCAATATCGGAACGTAGTTTTTTCAAAATGGATATACCATCTTCTCCCGGAAGCATA
>CADBMQ010000062.1 GCA_902795765.1 Oscillospiraceae bacterium
CAAGCAATATCGTTGTCGATTGTGCCAGGAATACCAACGCAAGGAACACCGTGCAAAGACAAATCACGAGCACCACGATAAGAACCGTCGCCACCAACAACTACGCAACCGTCAATACCGTGCTTTTTGCAAGTAGCGAGTGCTTTCTGCATACCCTCTTCTGTTTTAAATTCGGGACTGCGAGCAGTAAAGAGTTCAGTACCGCCACGATGAATAATATCCGAAACGCTACGCAAATCCATTTCGCAAACGTCATCATAAATCAAACCATTGTAGCCTCTGCGGATACCGATAACTTTAATGTTTTTAGAAAGAGCTGCTCTAACAACCGCTCTGATTGCTGCGTTCATACCCGGTGCGTCGCCACCACTTGTAAGAACACCAATAGTCTTTACTTCCATTTATAACAATCCCTTCTATGGTTAGAAATTTTTCGTATACGATATTATTATATCACAATTAAAGAAATTTTCAATAATTTTTTAGAACATTCTGCAAATTATTGCTCTTTTTCGGTGCTATTTTCAGAATTATTTTCATTCTGCTCTGTATTTTCGCTCTCTTCTTCCTCAGTTTCTTCCTGCTTTGAAGTTCGAGAGAGAGTTACCAAACGAGCGCCGTCACGAACTCGCATTACACGAACACCTTTTGCTGTTCTCGACAACAAATTGATGCCCTCAACCGAAATACGTATAACAACACCGTCGGACGAAATCATAATAACATCGTCATCGGGGTTGACCATTGTGATTTCGGCAACCTTGCCGTACTTATCAACCTGATAGTTTGTGACACCCATACCGCCACGTGACTGACCACGATAATCATCGGGCATCGAGCGTCTGCCGTAGCCTGTTTCGGTTACAGTCAACAGATGTTCGCCATCCGAAACGACTGCCATACCGATAACTTCGTCATCGCCTTTGAGTTTAATCGCACGAACACCATGAGCAGTTCTGCCAAGTTCACGAGCGTCTTGCTCGTTGAATCTAATCGCACGGCCATTTCGAGTTGCGACAATCAATTCGTCGTCGCCACTTGTCATTCTAACCCAACGGAGTTCATCGTCTTCGTTAAGACCAATCGCAATAAGTCCGTTTTTGCGGACATTGTTGTACGCATTGAGTGCGGTACGCTTAATCGTACCCTTTTTAGTCAACATTGTGAGGTAGCAATCTGCTTCGGGATCGCTGACTTTGAGCATTGCGGTTATTGCTTCACCTGCTTCAAGCGGAAGAAGGTTGACAATGTTAAGTCCTTTTGCAGTTCTTGATGCGGCAGGAACTTCGTATGCTTTCAAGCGGTAAACTCGACCACGATTTGAGAAGAACAACACATAGTCGTGTGATGAGCAGGTGAACATCTGCTGTGCAGTATCCTCCTCTTTGGTGGTCATACCCATTATACCCTTACCACCACGGCGTTGTGAATGGTAGGTATCGGCAGGCAAACGCTTGATATAACCCATATCTGTGAGAGTCAAGACGCTTTCTTCAACAGGAATAAGGTCTTCAACATCAACTTCGCCTTCGATAAGCGAAATTTCGGTGCGTCTGTCGTCTGCATATTTATCACGAATTTTGAGAGCCTCTTCCTTGACGATTTCGAGAATTTTTCTCTCGTCTGCAAGAATGCCTTCAAGTTCGATGATAAGTGCTTTCAAACGAGCCAACTCGTCTTCGATTTTCTGTCTTTCCAAACCTGACAACTGACCAAGACGCATCTCGACAATCTTCGTTGCTTGAATTTCGTCAAGTGGGAAGCGTTCGATGAGTTGCTCTTTCGCATCGGGAATTGACTTCGATGAACGAATGATTTGGATAACTTCGTCGATATAATCGAGTGCAATTTTCAAACCTTCGTAAATATGCTCACGCTCACGAGCCTTTTTAAGTTCAAAATTCGTTCTACGGCGAATAACATCTTCTTGATATTTAATGAAATGCTGCAAAATCTCTTTCAAGTTCATAATCTGCGGTTTGCCGTCGGCAAGGGCAAGCATTATGATACCAAAAGTGGTCTGCAACTGCGTATAACTGTACAAATGGTTAAGCACAACCTGCGGATTTACATCTTTTTTAAGTTCGACAACTATTCTCAATCCGTCACGGCCCGAGTAGTCAACGATATTGTCAATACCCTCAATACGCTTCGAGTCAGCAAGCTCCATCATCGAAGTGAAAAGCTCACGCTTATTAACCATATACGGAATTTCAGTTATAACAATTTGGTATTTGTCGGTCTTGACCTCTTCAATTTCGGCACGGCCACGAACAACAACCTTGCCTCGACCTGTCGAATAAGCGGCACGAATACCGCTTCTGCCCATAATTATACCACCTGTCGGGAAGTCGGGACCGGTCAAAATCTCGTTCATCTCGTTGATTGTGATGTCGGGGTTGTCAATGAGAGCCGCCATACAATCAATAGTTTCTGCAAGGTTATGAGGCGGAATTTTTGTCGCCATACCAACTGCGATACCAACCGAGCCGTTGACAAGAAGCTGTGGGAATTTACTCGGCAGAGTTACAGGTTCGAGCAAACGGTCATCGTAGTTTGGACGCCAATCAACTGTATCTTTATCAATATCTGCGAGCATATCGACTGCGAGTTTCGACATTTTTGCCTCTGTATATCTGTATGCAGCGGCAGGGTGTCCGTCAACCGAACCGAAGTTTCCGTGACCGTCTACCAAAGTATAACGGAGCGAAAAATCCTGTGCCATACGAACGAGTGCATCGTAAACAGACGCATCACCGTGTGGGTGGTACGAACCCAAAACCGCACCGACTGTATCGGCACACTTACGATAATCACCCTCGGGATACAAATTTTTCTCGTACATTGTGTACAAAATACGACGGTGTACGGGCTTCAAGCCATCTCGCACATCTGGCAATGCACGGCTCATAAGCACCGACATCGAATATTGCATAAATGCTTCTTGTACTTCGTCCGTTATTTCTATCGGAACAATCTTTTCTTCCATAATCTAAATACCTGTCCTTAAATTATCGTTTAAAATTCAAAATAAATTCTGTCATACTCTCATCAAGCACTCTGCGAGGGAAAACCACAATTCGCTTGTCATTCAAATATATACAGATAACTGTTTCGCTTTCATAAATACTGCCACACTCATTAGGCAAAATATCCCATTCAACATCGTTATCGGGCAAGCTGATATGAATTTTCTTTTCGTCTTGCTCGATAAACTCGGTAATTGTACCGTTGCCGACATTTTTATAAGCACGGTCAATCATACCCGTTTTGCCTCTTTTATCGAAAACTATCGCAAAAACAAGCACAACAATAACCAATGCGCCCATAACATAGTTTTGAATTGTTCTCGGGTCTAAAACTATATTTACTATTGTAATCACAACGCACATAAAAAACAAAATGCCGATGATTACTTTTTTAATCGGGCTTTTGCTCAACTGCCCTGTGACTTCAAATGCCGACTGAATTTCCTCACGAGTGAGTTTGTATTTTTCCGTTTTCATAAACAAATTCCTTTAAATATCCAAATCTTTAACATAAACTGCGTTCTCTTCGATGAACTTACGACGAGGCTCAACCTGATCGCCCATAAGTACGCTAAAAAGTTCGTCTGCCTTTTCGGCATCTGCCATTTTAACAACTTTCATTGTTCTATACGCAGGGTCCATAGTTGTTTCCCACAACTGCTCGGGGTCCATTTCACCAAGACCTTTGTATCGCTGAATTGATGCCTTGCCGCCAAGCTCCTCGTTATATTGGTCACGCTCTTCTTCGGTGAACGCATAGAACTTTTTCTTACCCTTCTTAACCTCGAAAAGCGGAGGTTGAGCAAGATAAACGTGGCCTGTGCTGATAAGCTCGGGCATATATCTGAAAAAGAAAGTCAACAAAAGTGTTCTGATGTGCGAACCATCGACATCGGCATCCGCCATAATGATAACCTTGTCGTAACGGCGTTTTTCAATATCAAATGTATCGCCGATACCTGCACCGATTGCAGTTACAACCGGAACTAATTTTTCGTTGCCGATAACTTTATCAATTCTCGCTTTTTCAACATTAAGCATTTTACCCCAAAGAGGGAGAATTGCTTGGAAACTCGGGTCTCTGCCCTTGATAGCCGAACCACCCGCCGAGTCACCCTCGACTATGTATATTTCGGTACGGGTATTATCTTTTGAAATGCAGTCTGCGAGTTTGTCGGGCATTCTCATTCTTGAAATGGACGATTTATTTCGCTCCATTTCACGAGCCTTTTGCGATTTTTCACGAGCCGCAGCCGCACCGATTATTTTATTAACAATTAGCTTTGCAGGTGCGGGATTTTCTTCGAGATATTCGTTGAATGCCTTGCCGATTGCGTTATTAACAAGCGTACCTGCCGCAGTATTACCGAGTTTTGCCTTTGTCTGGCTTTCAAACTGTGCATCAGGAAGTTTTACCGATACAACGGCTACAAGTCCCTCTAAAACA
>CADBMQ010000063.1 GCA_902795765.1 Oscillospiraceae bacterium
ACGGCAGTTTATCTCAGCGTAGTCGTTCAGCGGAACAGATGCATCTACATTTAGAACACTTCCATTAACCTTACAAACTGCTCCAAGTGCTTGAATTGCTCCAATAGTCGCAGAAATATCATTGGACATTATTATTGGAGAAATGGTGCACTTCTTACGTGATAGTAACGCACATATTATTGCTCTGTGAGCATCACTTTTAGACGGAATAGCGTCTAATGAGCCGAAAAATTCGGATTTAGCAATTTTAACTGTACTCATTTTATGCCTTTCTTTAAGAACGGGAGAATATCTTCCTTTTTAATGTTTACAATTTCACATTTACCAACTGTTCTCGGGAGAACAAAGTCGATACCGCTTGATGTACTTTTTTTATCTGATAATGCAATTTTAGATAATTCTTCGATAGGAGCATCGCACTCGGTTGGCAAAGAAAATCTTTTACAAGCGATGCGGATTTTATCCCCAACTGTTTTATCACAGTATCCGTTTGCAAAAGCTGCATCAGAAATCATACACATACCAATGGCAACCGCTTCGCCGTGAGTATATTTATCAAAATTATAGTATTTTTCAATAGCGTGTCCTAATGTATGACCGAAATTTAACAGTTTTCGTTCACCTTGCTCTTTTTCGTCATTTTCAACAACTTTTCTTTTAATATCCACACACTCGAAAATTAACTGCTCTATATCAATATCATCACATATTTTATCCATTAAATCGCTTGGTGCAATTACACCATACTTGATTGCCTCTCCCATACCATCATTGTAAAAATGTTTTGGCAGGGTAGTGAGAACATTAGTATCAATAACTACAAGTTCAGGTTGATGAAAAGCTCCTATAAGATTTTTTCCAACAGGCAAATCACAACCTGTTTTGCCGCCAACAGACGAGTCTATATCAGATAAAATTGAAGTTGATACTTGAATAAATCGAATACCACGCATATATATACTTGACGCAAAACCTGCCATATCACCGCAAACCCCACCGCCAAGAGCAACAACAATATCTTTACGATTAAATCCATTTTCTGCAAGACTTAATGTTATGTTATACACAGTTTCAATATTTTTATTTTTTTCGCCTGCTTCAAAAGTATGGATATACACATCAAACCCCGCAGAGCATAATGCTTCTTTTACAGCATCAGCATATAACGGACCAACATTAGAATCGGTTACTATCATTGCTTTACAGGGGTTTACCACTTCGGAAATATACTTTCCACAGTCTTTTATTAAGTTTGAGCCAATTAAAATATCGTATACTTTGCTTGTATTTGCAGTAATTTTCAACATATCAACCAAACCTTTTCTTAATGTCATTGCCGTTTGCGAGAAGTTCATGCAACTTTGATGAATTACTATCTTCAACACATTCACGCATATTTTCAAGATTTTTTATCAAACATTCAATGTGATTGACAAGGTAATCTTTATTTTCCATAAAAAGTTCTGTCCACATATCTGCATTTATTGTTGCAACTCTTGATACGTCTTTGTATGAGCCTGCCGAAAAACCGTCATGTTTTATGGCATCGGGATCAGAAATATACGCACAAGCCAAAATATGAGGTAATTGCGAAGTATATGCAATAATTTTATCGTGTTCTTCGGGAGTTGCTATTGTAACATCTTTAAACCCCATTTTGTCAGATAAGTCAGTCAATAAATCAATAGCGTGAATATCTTCCATTGTCGGTGTTAAAATCATATATGCATTATCAAATAGGTTAGTGCAACTTGAATCGTAACCGCTCGTTTCTTTACCTGCCATAGGATGAGTGCCAATAAATGTAAATCCATTATTCTTTGCAATATTTGTTAGTTCAACACAAATTTTTCTTTTTGTACCACAAGTGTCGCAAAGAATTGCACCTTTTTTTAAGATAGATGCATTTTCACGTGCAAAATTAATTGTTGCTTTTGGATACAATGCAACAAAAACAATATCCGCTTGACTTAATAAATCATCGTTTCCGATTTTATCAATAGCGCCATCAGATAATGCTTTTACTAAAACATTTTTATCCAAATCAAAACCTATAACTTTATTATTTGTACGTGCCTTTATAGTTTTTGCGATTGACGCACCAATCAATCCAAGTCCAACTACTGCTATTGTCATACGTTATACCTATAAGAAAAACCTTGATCGTGTGCCTTGATAATTCTTGATGCGATACCATCAAAAGTATCAGGATCAAGCGACTGTGCACCGTCTGACAATGCTTTTGAAGGGCAATTATGCACTTCAATCATAAGGCCATCTGCACCAGCACCGATTGACGCCATTGAAAGTGGCTCAACAAGTTGTGGAATACCTGCTGCGTGCGAAGGGTCAATAACAACAGGCAAGTGGGAAAGCATTTTGAACATAGGAATAGCAGATATATCTAGTGTATTTCTTGTTGATGTTTCAAATGTACGAATTCCACGCTCACATAAAATAACATTCAAATTTCCTTCAGCCATAATGTATTCAGCGCTCATAAGTGTTTCATCAATCGTATTTGCAAGACCTCTTTTTAGGAGTATTGGCTTATTTGTTTTTCCAAGCTCTTTCAAAAGTTCAAAGTTTTGCATATTTCTTGCACCAACCTGTATGATGTCAACATCTTCAAACAAATCAATGTGCGATGAACTCATAATTTCTGTTATGATAGGCAAACCTGTTTCTTCTTTTGCTTTAAGGAGCAATTTTAATCCGTCCGCACGAAGACCTTGGAAAGAGTAGGGAGATGTACGAGGTTTGAAAGCACCACCACGAAGCATTTTTGCACCTGCAGCTTTAACTCTTTCAGCAACTTCAACAATCTGTGCTTCCGTTTCAACTGAGCAGGGACCTGCGATAATGGTTAAACTGCCATCACCGAATGTTGCATCGCCGACTTTGATAACAGTGTTGTCGGGGTGGAATTTTCGGTTGGCAAGTTTATACGGCTCTTGCACACGCTTTACACTTTCAACTGCAAGGTTTGCACCAATTTGCTCAATATCAACTGTATGTGTATCGCCAAGCAAACCTATAACAGTTGAATGAACACCATCCCAACGCTTAATTTCAACATTGTATGTTTTTAACGTTTCATTTAACTGTTCAACTTGATTTGTTGTGGCATTAGGTTTTAATACAATAATCATAATAATATCCTTCCTTTACATTTATTTAAAACGTCTTGTGCTTTCATCATAATTGAAACCAATTTCGTGAAGTTTGTTTTTTATTTCATCTTCACTAACATTTAAGTCGTCGCATAATTCTGATAAAGTCATATCATTGTCACGCAGTTTCATATTTATAATGCTGAAAAGCATAAACGCATCATTAGGTAATTTATCCAATTTTACTTACTCCTTATTTTAGCCTCGTCCAAAGCCCTTGCATTGTCCATTTAAAGCACTTAGTACTGATTCAACTGAGTTGTCTTCAAGTTCAAGCCACGCTCTTTGCGGGTTAATATCTTCTAAATAATGAGCATCAGAAGATA
>CADBMQ010000064.1 GCA_902795765.1 Oscillospiraceae bacterium
AAAACAGTATTTTGAATTTTTTCAATAAGTAATGTTACATCACTTGCAGTTGCGTCACCGGTATTTATAATAAAACCACTATGCTTTTCGCTAACTTGAGCACCGCCAACACATTCGCCTTTAAGCCCGCATTCTTCAATTAAAGCACCAGCGTAATATCCCTCTGGACGTTTAAACACACTTCCGGCACTTGGATATTCAAGTGGTTGCTTGGTTCGTCTGCGATTCATTAAATCATCCATAAGTGTTCGAATATTAGACTTATCGCCGAGAGTTCCTTTGAAATAAACAGCGGTAATAAAACCACCATTATCGGAAAAAACACTATGTCTATAAGATAAATCCATTTCATCAGCATTCATATGCTTAATCTCGCCGTCTTTTGTAATATAATCGCAACCAACAGCAATTTGAATAACTTCGCCACCATAAGCACCTGCATTCATAAAAGCAGCTCCACCAACAGTACCGGGAATACCCCACATAAACTCAAAACCTGACAAGGAATTTTCAAGAGCAAATTGACAAAGTGAACTGTTTTTTACACCTGCTCCTGCTACAATAACATTTCCGTCATTAAGCGACAAATTTGATAAGCGAGATGTACTGATAATTACACCCGAAAAACCAACGTCATTAAACAACAAATTCGAGCCATTTCCAAAAAACAAGGTAGGAATATTGTTTTCAAAACAAATTTTAATCAAATCAGCAGCAGCTTTTGCACTTTCAGGCATAACAAAAAGGGAAGCAGGACCACCAATTTTAAAACTTGTATGTTCGCTCATAGGCTCATTTTCGTAATATAAATATTCAGGTTCGTTCAGAGTTTGTTTCAACTGTTGAATGTCCATAAAGTTACTCCTTTTGGATTATTTTTCGAGATAACCAAGTGTTGCTGCACCAATAATACCTGCGTCATTACCAAGTTCAGCAGTTTTGATAACTGTTTTCTTATCAGTCATATTTGTATATGAATATTTGTTGACATATTCGTTAATCGGTACTGTAAGATTTTGTTTTTCTTTTGAAATACCGCCACCGATACAAAGAATTTCAGGTTGGAAAATATTGATCATATCGACAATACCACAAGCAACATACTGAATATACTGATTGCAAACTTTTATCGCAGTTTCATCACCTTCTCGCATACCATCGAAAGCAGTTCTTCCCGAAACATTTTCAAGTTTCGGAGCGAGCTTCCACATAATTGATTCCGGGTGATCAGCCATAGCACGTTTTGTTTGGCGAATAAGAGCAGTTGCAGATGCGTAAGCCTCCCAACAGCCTTTTCTGCCACAAGAACAATCCTCACCGTCAACTACAATAACGGTATGACCAAGTTCGCCACCGTAACCATTAGAACCGCTGAAAAGTTTGCCGTCGATGATAACACCGCCACCAACGCCTGTACCAAGTGTGATTGCAACGAGGTTTTTATAACCTTTACCTGCACCTGCGATTAACTCGCCACAAGCTGCTGCGTTTGCATCGTTTTCAATGAAGCATTTTTTGCCACTTAACTCTTCAATGTAGCGCTTCATAGGAACATTTGAAAAACAAAGGTTGTTTGATGTTTCGATAACACCGTTTTGAGGATTAACCGCACCAGGTGTTCCGACACCAATCCATTCAATCTCGTCCATTGTAACACCTGCATCAGCACAAGCCATTTTGCAAGTTTCAACCATATCGATGGCAATTTCGTATGCATCTCTCGGAGCGTTTGTTGGAAGATGTCCTTTACCAATTATATTATAATTTTCATCAACAACCGCAGTTGCAATGTTTGTTCCGCCTAAATCAATTCCTAATGTGTACATAATAAATTCTCCTTATAATTAAAAGTTTTCCCATTCGCTTTGAGCGAGTGTATCTTCTGCCGAAGCATTTAATTTATCGAGCAATTCCTGAGCAGCATTATAACCCATTCTTTTTTGTCTGTTATTCATTGCTGCGACCTCGATGATAATAGCAAGATTTCGACCTGGTTTAATTGGAATTGTTGTTGAAGGGATTTTGATTCCCAAAATATCTGTTGTTTCGGTTTCGAGTCCCATTCTGTCATAAACGCCTTGTTCTTTCCAAGGTTCAAGATTGATAATCATATCAATCTTTTCAGTCATTTTAATAGCACCCATACCGAAAATTCTACGAACATTAATAATTCCGATACCACGAAGCTCGATATAGTGACGAATGTTTTCGGGCGATGAACCAACAATCGTTTTAGCAGAAACTTTGCGAAGCTCAACTGCGTCATCAGCAATAAGACGATGTCCTCGTTTGATGAGTTCAATAGCAGCCTCACTTTTACCAACACCACTATCTCCTAGTAAAAGCACACCTTCACCATAAACCTCCACCAATACGCCGTGGCGAGTAATTCTCGGAGCTAAGTGGACACTTAAAAAAGAGTTTAGAGCTGATGTAAAAGCAGATGTAGCATCTGATGTTCTTAAAAGTGGAACGCCATATTTTTTCGCTTTTTCTAAAATGATGTCACTGATTTTCAAGCCTCTCGCAATAATAACAGCAATAGGCTTTCTTGAAAGATAGTCGTTGACAATCTTTTCTTGAGTTTGTTCGTCAAAAGACTGAATATAGCAAATCTCACTTATACCTAAAATTTGTATTCGCTTCAAACTAAAATATTCATAAAAACCGCTAAGTTGTAATCCCGGTCTGTTTAAATCTGCGACCGTAATTTCAATCTTGTCAAAATCCGATCCGTTGATTACTTCGAGAGAGAATTCGTCAACGATTTTTTGTAAAGAAACACTAAACTTCATCAATAGCCTCCTTAAATAGTTCTATTCATTTAATATTATACTATAAAATCAATAATTTTTAAAGAAAAAATTATAAAAAATCGTAAAAATATTTCAAAAATCTGTTGATTTTATGTATTAAAATAAATATAATAAACAAAAGGAGATGATTTTTGTGGCATTTAAAGAAATTTCTGTAAAAGAATTAAACGAAAATGTAACTACACTGATCGGCAAGGAGTGGATGCTCGTTACTGCCGGCGATGAGAACGGACATAATATGATGACCGCAAGCTGGGGTGGAATTGGAGTAATGTGGGCAAAGCCTGTTGCCGTTTCTGTAATTCGTCCACAACGCTATACAAAAAAGTTTTTGGATAAAACCGACCGATTTACTTTGTCATTCTATGGCGATGATAAGGAAATCCATAAAATATGTGGTTCAAAATCGGGAAGTGATACAGATAAAACTGCCGAAACGGGATTAGCACCTGTTTATTCTGATGGAACTGTGTATTTTGAACAAGCTCGACTTGTTCTTGTGTGTAAAAAATTATATGTTCAGCCTATGGACGAAAATTGCTTTATTGATAAAAGTTTAATGAAATTCTACGAAGAAAAAGATTTTCACGTTATGTATGTCGGAGAAATTGAAAAAGTTTTAGTAAAAGAATAATATTTATAACAAAATCCCTCATCTGAAAATATCAGATGAGGGATTTTTTTTATAATTCTTTATTTTTGTAAAAAACAACTTCTTTAAATAAAAATCTGTTAAATCCAAGCATATATCCAAACATTGCAACGATAGGTACAAAAATAAATGTCAATAATGTTAGCGAAATTGCTCCTGCGGAAATAGATAAAACGGTTTCATCACTTGGTAAAATCGAAGAATTAAACGCATAAAATATAGAATTTATCAACTTGTAAATTCCATAATATTTTTGTGGCAAAAAACCAAAGTGAGCAATAACTAAAAGGATACCTGAAAAAATAAATGGTACATTTGCGAGTATGCCTATGTACAAACCTTTTAACATATTTCGCTTTTTCTGTCCTACATCAACTAAATTTCTATCAACTTCTCCCATGTGATGGAATGTTGGATAAACAAGTGACATTGTAAGGACAAGACAAGCTATTTGTACAAGCAATCTTACAATCGGAGAACTTGTTGCGGAAAAAATGAACAACGATATCATCAAGCAGGCTATCGACATAACAAGAACTCGCATAAATGTCGAAAAAGCTGCACCAAAATTAGTTACAGTACGCATTATATCACTCCTTAATGATCACGTTTTGCGAGAAAAATTGCTAATTCTCGCAAGTTTTCATCTTCGTCAAGTTGGCAAACGCTTTCCATAGCATCGTTTGTAAGTTCTTCAACATATTTACGGCATTTTTCAATTCCGTAAAAAGAAACATATGTGTTTTTATTTTTGTCACTGTCAGAATTTATCGGCTTTCCGAGTTTTTTGTAGTCGCCAACAACATCAAGAATATCATCTTGGATTTGAAAGGCGAGTCCAATATCATCGCAATACCTTTCGTAGTGTTCAAGTGTATCTCCGTCAGCATCAGCCATAGCGCAAGCAATCTGCGCACACACTTTTATCATAGCGACAGTTTTGCCTTTATGAATTTCTTTCAAGTCGTCAGCGGTAATTTGTTTATCTTCGCTTTCAAGGTCAAGTGTTTGACCGGCACACAT
>CADBMQ010000065.1 GCA_902795765.1 Oscillospiraceae bacterium
CAATTAGAATCGGCTAATATTTTAATTAATTATTTAAAGGCAAATTATAATTATAATGGCACTCCTCAAACAGGATCATCTAACACAGCAGGCACAACAGCTACAACGGCTACAACGGCTGCAACTACAAAAGCAACTACAACAACCACAAGCCCGACACCGTCCAAAAAAGGCGATGTAAACGGCGACGGCGTTGTAAATGCACTCGACTTGCAGATGCTCGTTAGATTGGTTACAGAGGGTAAACCTGGTGATCTTTCTACATGCGACATCAACAACGATGGTAAAGTTGATATCCTTGATGTAAGAGCGTTGCTCTCAAAAATTCTTTAAGCATTCTATTTCCTATATTCATCTCTCTAAAATGCCACCTTGCGTAAAGCAAGGTGGCAATAGCTGCAATGGGAGCAAGTACTACCGGCAAGAAGTACGAGTTTACGATTACGAACAATGCTGACAACACTGCAAAGTTCGGATTCAAGATTTTCACCGCCGGAGATATCGCAAATTTCGATTACAACACAAACGATACTCAGTTTGAGATTGCACCCGGTGCGAGCAAGACTATGACGCTTGATCTGCCGGAGGGGAAAACCTTCCCGTCGACGGTAACAAGTAACGGAACGACAACAGACGGTTATCTGAGCTTTGAGTTCAACGCGGTATGCTCGGCATGGAACCAGGGCAAGATTAACCTTGAGGTCAGCCCGATCTATCTTGTGGGCGAGGGCGGAAGCATCGTTACAACCACGACTACAACGACAACTACAGCTAAAGCTACAACCGTACAGCCGACGAGCACTGCTACCACGCAAATAACGAGCACAGGTAAAACAAATTCACAGCCGCCAACGCAGACGACTACTAATAACAGCAATAGCAAACTCGGCGATCTCGACCTAGACAGATCGATCAATATCTTTGATCTGCTTATAATGAAGAGGATAGTCGGCTCACCGGACAGTGATTACGCTAAGAGCTATCAAGCAAACGCAGATCTTAACAAAGACAACACAGTAAATATATCCGACCTGCTTATAATAAAAAAACAAGTTGCTAAAGCTTGATAATTACGAGTAATACTACGCGCCTTCTGTATTTATCAGACAGAAGGCGCGCATTCATAGCAGCTTTCGCGGCATAAACGCTCAGAAGGTGCTCATATGCAAGTGGAGACAGCTAATTAAGCGCCAATTGAGGCCGTACAGCATTGTAATATGCCTCGATATATGAAAATATATCAGCTTGCGCTTCAGCTATTGTACGGTAATGTTTATGATGTACAAGTTCAAATTTCAGACAACTGAAAAAGTTTTCTGCTACGGCGTTATCATATGGATCACCCTTTCCTGACATGCTTTGAGTAATGCTATGTTTTGCTATGCCTAAACGGCAGTGAAATATATTAAATTTCGGCTTTCGGGGAGCTATACATACTCCAAAAAGCAACTAAATACCGCTTATTTGAATTTTTGAAGTATACTTAAGCTATTTACCCTAACTTCACTTTTTCATTTAAGCTCAGTGATACGCCTTTTATAACCTACAAAACCCGTATTATGTGGGAGGAAATTCACAGTTATATACGCACGATGCGGACAGGCTTTACGGTGCTGAGTGACGATGAGTATGCCACCTGAGAAATATTATGCGGTTATATACCGCCTACAACAGCAAAGGTGATCCCGACACCTTAAAGAAGATTTATGACGAGGTAGGCTTATCCGAAAAGACGGTAAAAGAGATTTTGCATAGCGGCTTTCACAATATGCAGTTCATTGACTTTTACAGGAACTATGCCGATGAGGACAGCGAGGAAAGCCGTGAGGATGTAACCTGCGATTATACCTTTGAGCCTTGCCGTGAGCTGATACGGGCAGAACAGACCGAGACGGTATTCGGTGCATTAGATGAGCTTTCATACCGTGAGCGTGAAGTCATACGCTCTAATATCGGCTTTTGTCCCGATTGCCACAGTATGAAAAGGCCCAAGTTCAGACTGCACACATTCCAAGAGATTGCTTACAAAAATGAGCTATCCTCCGCAGAAGCGGCAGTGAACATCTATCACAAGGGTCTTGCGAAGATGAAAGACAAACTGCAAATGAAAGGCATATTCCATCCATAAAGCACGAAAGGCGCCGCATTTCTGTGACGCAATTTATATATGCCCTTTAAGCTCATATATTGAGAAATTCTTTGATTGCTGAAATATGCGAAGTGACTGTTTCTCTTCCGATGTCGTAGATTTATTTCAGTTGATTTGGGTGCTTTTCGAATTTTCATAAGCACATCGCCGTTTTTATTATCTTTTGCATTAAACATAGAAAAATCATCGGACAGTATAAAAATAAACCAAGTAATTCCTTGATCTGTGAACATCTGCGTCAGAAACAGAAATAGCAGGCACAGCAATGGAAGAACAAAACCAAACGCCACGAACAGGAACGATAATATTTTACGGGAGTGCATTTTGAACGATGCACTCCCGCTTTTTTACTTTATCCACTGCCACTTTTGGGGCGCATTCAATGCTATCCAACCGGAAATTGCATTTTTTATGGAGACTATTGATTTTTTTAGAAAAAACGAGTATACTGTAATTATCGTTACAGAATGTTCATTACAGAATAAGCATTACAGATAGGAGGGACATTATGCCACCGAAAGCGAAGTTTACAAAGGAACAAATCACAAAAGCTGCACTTGGCGTTGTTTCTGAAAAAGGGGCGCAGGCATTGACTGCTAAGGAACTGGGCGCAGCTTTGGGCACATCTACCACCCCGATTTTTACAGTGTTCAATTCTATGCAGGAAGTTCAGGATGAAGTGATGCTCGCCGCTATGGAGCGATTTGAGGAATACGCACACAAAGTGGCACATATAAAGCCTGTTTTTAAGCAGGTGGGTATGCAGATGATTCTGTTTGCCAAGGAAGAACCAAAGCTGTACCAACTCATTTTTATGTCTTCCATCGGCGAAGCACAGACCTTTGATGATATTTACGCTCACTTGGGTTCGGTTGCAGATGAATGCTTAGATGTACTTCAAAAAGACTATGATTTGAAGCTTGACAGCGCGAAACTTTTGTTCGAGCATGTTTGGATCCACACCTTCGGCATAGGTGCTCTGTGTGCCACCGGTATGTGTGATTTTTATGATGATCAGATTGCCGATATGCTGACACAGGATTTTTCCGCAATGATGATGCTGATGAAATCCGGCAATTCCAATTAGGCTATAAAAAAGCAAGACCGGATTCCCCCATTGAGGCGATGAAGAAATACAATATTGAGAGGTTTGATATGAGCAAACAGATTCGACAATATCTCGGCCTGCTTTCGGCAGTGTTGGTTTATTATTTGGTACACGAAGGTGCGCATCTGATTTACGCGCTGTCCATCAGTGTGTTCCGTCAAATCAGCTTTATGGTGGTGGGGATTCAGATTGATGTCTATGCGGACCAGATGAGCAATCTTCAAATGGGCGTTTTTTGTCTGGTTGGTGCTGTCACGACAACTATTTCAGCCTATGTGTTGACTTTGGCGGCATCAAAAATCTGCAAGTCTACCTCCAAAGTTTTCAAAGCCTGTATGTACTATATCACACTGATTATGCTGATGTTGGACCCGCTGTACCTAAGTGTCCTGTGCGGCTTTTTCGGCGGTGGAGATATGAACGGAATTGCCCTACTTCTTACAGAAGTGTTTGCAAGAATCCTTTTCGGCGTGCTGCTTCTGATCAATGGCTTTGTATTCTGGAAAATAATTCTTCCAAAATATAAAATAGCTTTTTCATAAAACGAGGTGCAGTAATCCATGGAGAATACCAATATGAAACACAAAAAGAAAAGAATTATCAAATGGGTTTGTGGCATCCTCGCCACACTTCTAATCGTCGTTGCTATTCTATGTTTGGCACCATGATTTCAGCGGCAAACACCATTGTGTATTGCCCTGAGGGACGCTGTGCGGATTTCTACTTTGTCGAAAACTATGAACATAGCTACGGCCTGATGCTTCATGAAAAGGGCAACTTTTTGAAGTGATGAGATAAAGGGAGTGGATTTTATGAAACAAGATAGAAAACAGGTTCAGAAAGCGAAACTCACACGGTCACAAATCGCGAGACGATGGCTAGTGTTTTGGACTCTGTTTATCGGTATTGGTGCGGTGGCAGGAGCGGTTATGATGCTTTACGACCCCAGCGGAAAAGCTATGGGAATGGATGCACTGTTACCTTATTTTCAGGTGCTTCCCTTTGCGGATACTCTGTTCCAAAACTACATATTTTCAGGGTTCGCCCTTTTGATAGTTAATGGGGTGACTAACCTGACAGCAGCGATTCTGCTCTTACTGAAAAAGAAAAGTGGTGTTGTCTTGGGTGGAGTGTTCGGCATCACGCTGATGCTTTGGATATGTATTCAGTTTGTGATATTCCCCCTGAATTTTATGTCAACGATATATTTTGTGTTTGGCTTCTGTCAGGCGATTACCGGGTATATGGTATGGGTATTTGAAAAACAAGAGGCGTTTCGCATTGATATTTCGGATTATCCCAATATCGGAGCAAACAGCAAGCATTTGGTGGTGTTTTTCTCCAGAATGGGCTATGTGAAAAAGCAGGCATACGAGGTTGCCAACCGCATCGGTGCCCAAGTTTACGAACTAAAAGCTACCGAACGCACCGAAGGCACATTGGGTTTCTGGTGGTGCGGACGATTTGCTATGCATGGCTGGGCAATGCCTATTGAACCGCTTGCGGTTGATTTGAGCGTTTATGACCGGGTGACTATCTGCACACCCATTTGGGCTTTTTCCCTGGCTGCTCCGGTGCGAGAATTCTGTCAGCAGGCTGCCGGGAAAATCAAAGCGGCGGACTATGTGCTGGTACACCATACAAAAGGGCAATATGATTCCGTTGCGCAGGAGATAGATAGGCTTTTGGGCATTACACATAGTTCGTGTGTGAGTGTGTGTTGCCGTAAGAGCGTGTTTTTAAATTAAAAATCGGATATTTTCCAATACGCAAGAAGATCTATTAGTACAAATATGCGGATAAAGGTTCAAATGGAGAGAATGTGAAACACTGTTCAAATTGCAAAAAGAAGTGCAATTCGAAGGATGAACTCTGTAAGAATTGTGTAAATAATATAAAACCGTTATTAGGCATGTCGCTATTTGATAGATGGTATTTATAAAAAAGGAGCTGTGGTTTGTTGAAGAAAATGATACTAAATCCAATCAGTATGTTTTTCATTGGATTACTGCTGGGTGTTGGAAGCCGATTGCTTGATATCTACACCGAGAATTTGGGAAACATATTTTCGCAAATGGCTATATGGATACTGTTCGGAGTTTTGATTTCCATATACAGCAGGTCAAAAACAAAGGCAATGATAAATATTTTTCCGTTCTGCATCGGTATGCTTATAACCTATTACTTTGTAGCCTTTATCTCAAAGGGCGTTTATTCCACTGTATTTATCATAGGCTGGACTGTATTTGCCCTGCTCTCCCCCATAATTGCTTATTTCACTTGGATGACCAAAGAAAAAGGGATATTTCCTAAGATAATCAGCATCGGTATTATAGTTGTATCTTTGTTATCAAGTGTGATTTTATTTGACCGAATAAGATTTTATGACATTATTATAAACGGTATAATGTTATATTTTTTGTTTGTGAAAAAGATAGAGAGATAGAGGGTGACATTATGGATTACATAAAAGTAACAAATAACAATATTGAAAAAGAGCATATATGTTGCGCAATATCAAACAACAACGATATTCAGGTATCATCGAAAAAAGCTTGGCTGAAAGACCGTTTCAATGACGGTTTGGTTTTTCTCAAGAGTACAGAGCGAGGCAAGTGTTTTATAGAATATATCCCCGCCGAAAATGCTTGGAACCCCATTGTTGCAGACGGATATATGTATATTGATTGTCTATGGGTTGCGGGTTCTTTTAAAGGACACGGGTATTCCACAGATTTATTAAACGCTTGTATTGAGGACAGTAAAAGCAAAGGAAAAGTTGGACTTTGTATATTATCAAGTACCAAGAAAAAGCCTTTTTTAGCAGATCCTAAATATCTCAAATATAAGGGTTTTACTGTTTGTGACGAAGCAGATAACGGTATTCAGTTGTGGTATTTGCCTTTTTCAGAAAATGCGACTAAGCCGGAGTTTAAGGAATGTGCGAAACACCCTCATATTGAGGAAAAAGGCTATGTTTTGTATTACACTAATCAATGCCCGTTTAATGCAAAGTATGTTCCTGTGCTTGAAGAAATTGCAAAGGAAAGAAATATACAGTTTAAGGCGATAAAATTAGAAACCAAAGAAGATGCTCAAAATGCTCCGACCCCAATTACAACATACGCAATGTTTGTGGACGGTGATTATCTTACAAACGAGCAGATGAATGATAAGAGATTTATAAAATTGCTGGAGAAATAAATTCCCATTTGAGGTGTAATTATGGCGTTTGATTTTAAGAAAGAATATAAAGAATTTTACAGCCCGAAAAACAAACCGGAAATTGTAAATGTTCCGGCGGCAAATTATATAGCGGTGAGAGGTAAAGGTAATCCAAACGAAGAAGGCGGAGCATACCAAAAGGCAATCAGCGTTTTATATGCGGTGGCATACACCTTGAAAATGAGTTATAAAACCGATTACAAAATAGAGGGATTTTTCGAATATGTTGTGCCCCCTCTTGAGGG
>CADBMQ010000066.1 GCA_902795765.1 Oscillospiraceae bacterium
ATCGGTAAATCCTATATGCGATTTCGGTGTGTTTTTATCTACTGCTGTTGACGTTATTGTGCCGTTATCCTCAACTACTATGTTCTCTAATACATCTGAAAGCGAATCGTTGAAAAGACGGTTTTGTAGTCTTTCAGGCGATACGCCTATTTCTATCATACCCTTACTATCGAGTCGCTTTACACCGATATACTGCACAAGATTGTGCTTTACTGTATCATCTTTCTGCATTTCTTGAACAATGTAATCATCATAGCCTTTAATTACATTCCAAAATTCATACGACTGCGCACTTTCATCAGTGCTAAGCACAAAATCGGTAAATACAGTATTAGTTGCAACGGTTTTACCATTACCGTCAAAAACATATATAGAAGAAAGTTGTGCTCTCTTTGCAAGTTCTACGAGTGAATCGTTGTTAATAAGTTGTGGACAGCGCTGTAAAAGATATGCTATTCTGTTTGCTCTGTCGAGATATTCTTTTTCGTAGGTTGTCTTTATTTGTTTTATTCTTTCTGTGTTTTGTTCGATTATTTGTTCTACCGAATCAAGTTTGTCAATATGTCTTGTCTGTCTTTCTGATATAGAAGTAAGTAGGCAAGTATAAAATGACAAAGCAAATACCACTAAAAGTGATACTCCGCTGACCATTCTTAATTTGCCCTTAACTTCCGATTTTCTAACACGCTTGTTTTTTATATCACGGCTGAGAAACATTGCATAAAGCGACAATAAAATTAAAGCACATCCAAATATTATCGCAGCTATAATCAGCGAACGAAAAACTGTTTGCATTATATCAGACTGTGTTGCCACTGCAACTAAGCGAGTGTTATCCAAATCCTTGACGGTTACATAGAACTCTTTTTCGTTTAACTCGAGCCAGCCATTGTATCCGTCTGTCAAAGTAAGCACTGCTTGTTCAGATGATTTATCCGCAAAAACACTATTTTTCGGTGCATATTCAAGAGATAACTTTTAGCATCTTTATCATAATTATAATACACAACAAAGCCGTTTTTTCCAACCTTGATATTAGATAACGCATGTTCTATACTGATAAGGTTATCTTCATTCTCACGCATTGTTTTGCTGTTTTGAGCAACTATCAATAGTTCTCCACTACTTAATTTAGATAGAAAATAGGTAATACCCGTGCCAGATTCTGTATAAAATCTTTCGCCACTTAAAAGTCTAATAATGGCTTACTTTGGAACTGTATCACCACTTGAAGAGATAACGCTATCGCCATTTATGATATGTGCACCTTCAAGTCCCCACTTCTGTTTAATCTCGTTAAGGGTGGAAGTTGATTTGGAAGAATAGCCAAGCGTTTCGAGCATCAATGCGACCATATCTGATTTCGACTGAATGAACGAATCGTAACTTTCCCAATCCTTTTTCTCTTCATTCACATAGTCGGCTATTCTGTTTTCTGCAAGTTACAACTTTGCTTTTGAGTTGTCTTGTTGATTGCTGACTGTCATTGATAATTGTAAAAAATATACTATAATCAATAAAAGTATAAAACCTATTATAGGTATTGCAAAAAATTTAGTTAATTTATTTTTTGACATTTTCTTCCTTTCTTTTAACATACAGATATATTATACAACTACATTTTTATAATTTCAACATTTTTTATATTTAATAATACAGAACTTATGTGATATTCAAAGTGTACTGCGAACCTTTATTCATTTATTTTAAGCCTTTGAACATATTTGCCCATATCGTATAAAAAAACCACTTTAGATAAATCTAAAGTGGTTTTTTATTGGTGGAGATGAGGGGAGTCGAACCCCTGTCCGAAAATCCATTCCTGCAATTTTCTCCGAGCGCAGTTGATCTACTGCAATTCCCTATCCGAAGCGCGGGTCAACACGCTCGACTTATAGGTAGTTCTTTAATTCATGATTGGATACAGAACTCTCTCCAATTCACGTTCACTGCTATTTTGACACCCCAGCCTAAACCGCAGTACTTTTAGGTGGAATGAGCAGCACTTAGGCTGCTAATGCAAACTGTTGTTTGTCAGTTAATTTTAAAGTTGCGGATTATATAGCGGTCCCGCACCGCTGCTCGCTTATCACAGTTCAAAATCCCCGTCGAAACCTTTACATCCCCCTATTAACTATTATTTCGTATTTTTACCGCACGGGCAATATCCCTTTTGGCAGACTTTTCAGCCTCTGTTGCTCGTTTATCAAAAAGTTTTTTACCCTTGCAAAGCCCAACCTGAACCTTAACACGAGAACCTTTGAAATAAATCGACAACGGAATGAGCGTCAAAGAATCCTGCTTTACCTTACCAAAAAGACGGTCAATTTCCTTACGATGCATCAAAAGACGGCGGACACGATACGGATCACGGTTGAAAATATTACCCATTTCATAAGGAGAAATGTGCATTCCGTTTACAAAAAGTTCCCCGTCAACAATTCTGCACCAAGCATCTTTCAAGTTTGCACCAGACACACGCAATGCTTTAACTTCTGTACCGCACAATTCTATACCTGCTTCATAACTATCGAGTATAAAATAATCGTGGTACGCTTTTTTGTTTTGTGCTATTGTTTTAGTAGAAACCTTATCCATATCTGTCCTCCTCTCTTAATTTATTGCTGTTCTGCCCTCAAATGCTTTTACAAGTGTAATATCGTCCGAATATTCAAGGCTGCCACCAACAGGTATGCCGTAGGCAAGTCTTGTAACTTTGACGCCAAACGGATCAAGCAATTTTGATATATATAATGCGGTCGTATCGCCCTCAACAGTAGGGTTAGTAGCCATTATCACTTCGGTTACATCGCCTTTGGCAACTCTTGAAACGAGTTCCTTTATCTTCAATTGATCAGGTGTAATATTATCTATTGGAGACATAAGTCCATGTAGCACATGATAGTATCCATGATACTCGTTCGTGCGTTCAAGTGCCATTACGTCCTTTGAATTTTCAACTACGCAGATTGTACTCGAATCACGAGTCGGATTAGCACAGATTGAACATTTTTCTCCGTCTGTAAAAGTTTGACACTCTTCGCAATAATGTATATCAGATTTTGCTTTAAGCATTGTTTTGGCAAACGCTTTTATATCGCTCTCGGACTTATTAAGCAAATAAAACGCTATCCTTTGGGCAGATTTTCTACCTATTCCTGGAAGTGACGCAAACTTATCTATAAGTTCTTCGAGCGGTGGTACATTATATGCCATTACTTAAAATCCCGGAAATCCTGGAATGTTGAGACCGCCTGTCAATTTATCCATTTCAGCGTCGCCAACTTCGGTTGCAGTTTTAACTGCTTTGTTTACTGCTGTGATGATAAGGTCTTCAAGCATTTCGGGATCGTTTTCTTCCTGAACATCTTTCAAAAGATCTTCGCTTATTTTAAGTGACAAAAGTTCGTGTTTACCGTTTACTTTTGCTACAACTAAATCGCCGTCTGCAGATGCCTCAAACTCACGCTCGTCAAGTTCTTCTTGAAGAGATGTGATGTTCTGTTGCATTTCCTGAGCCTGTTTTAATATTTCTGCCTGACTTTTAGACTGAAATTCTTTTGGTAATCTTGCCTTCATTTTTTATCGTTCCTTTCAAACTTAATCTGTTTCCATTATGATAGGTAAAATCATCGGTCTGCGTTGTGTACGTTCGTACAGAAATCTTCCGAGATCGTCCTTCATTTTATTTTTTATCATAGTCCACTCGTACATACCACTACGATACGCACCATAGAGCGACTTTTCGATAACATTTTTAGCACTGTTTATCAGTTCTTCGCTTTCACGAACATAGATAAATCCTCGTGACACAATATCGGGACCCGATACAATCTCGCCACTTTCGGACTCAACTGTCATAACTGCAATGATTATTCCGTCCTCTGCGAGATGTTTACGGTCACGCAACACGATTGAACCTACATC
>CADBMQ010000067.1 GCA_902795765.1 Oscillospiraceae bacterium
CACCCGACAACATAATAATATCAATAGTAATGTACCTTTTTCAGTACAATTAAGAAAAACACCGATAATTCTATTTGTAAGAATTATCGGTGTTTATCACTTATCTTTGGTTATTGTTTTGATTTCTTCGATAAAAGAAACAAGTAACGAGCATTTTTCTTCCAAAACCACTAATTTCTGTTTTAGCAGAATCTTTTGAATATCCGAATTGCTCTCGAAATATAGTTTAATTTCTTTAAGCGAAAAACCGTAATTTTGAAGTGATTTTATTCGCTTTGCTTTTTCAACTGCACTTTTATCATAAAGCAGATAGCCGTATTTAGTCTTTCCGCATGGCGAGAGAAGTCCGTATTTTTCATAACCTTGAACGGCACGACGACTTGCACCGCACCGCTCGCATAACTCTCTTAAAGTGAATTCTTTCATTTTTTACAACTCCTTATAAATAAGTCAACGCATAAGCATTGCTATAATAGGAGCTGTAAATTTTGCGCAGTAAGCATTTTAAAAAGAATTAGTTTGCTTTTACCGCTTTAACACTAATTGACGCTGAGCCCTTGTCCTCGTGGTAGTCTAAATCAACAGAATATCCATTTCCGTTTTCTGCCATATAATAACCGTCAAATTCCGACTTTTTAGAGGTAAATCCCTGTGCTTGACACTCTTTTACATAAGCGTTAAAATCAGTAGAGGTCCAGCCGTAAACATTAACAGAAAATCTGTCGTCATCGTCATTGTCGCAGGTTATAACATCAGCCTTCGGCTTTGGAATAACAGTACCGATTGTCTTGTCAGTCCAGAAATTTGCAATTTCTGTTTTGTTATCCTTGGTGTACTTTTTCGATTTGAAATCGTAGTTTACAGTATAAATAATGTTGTTGTCAACATATTTGATTGTTGCAATGTCAGGCTCGGTAAGATTAAAATGCTCAACATTTTTCAAATATGTATATCCGTCGTAATAGTGGAATTTCTGATTTGAAACAGTTTCTCCGGAACGGCAAAGCATCTCGCTTTTACAAGAAACAGAGATAGGATCGGTTTTGAGCTTTTCATACGCTTGTGCTTGGTATGAGTCGTTCAAATCAACCTTCATCAAAGTCTTAATGTCTTCGCAGAATTTGGTTTTTTGTTCGGGAGTGATACCACTCTTTTCTTTGTATGACAACTTGAAATTTGTGATAGCAAAATTCGAATTGTTAGTGTATGTAAGCATAACATAATGCTCACCGTCTACAATGCCGTCATCAGCTTTCCAATCTATATCCTCAATTTTCATCTCGGCAGATTTGGTAGTCTCGGTAGCCTGTTCGGATTTGCTTTCACTTGCACCATCTCCACCGCAACTTGCAAAGCAAGTTGATACCATAAGAATTGATGCAACGATACATAAAAATTTGACTAATTTTTTCATAAGAAAACCTCCTAAAATTTGTCGGAAATACTCCGTAAATCAATCGTAAAACTGCACGCTGCGTGCTGTCAATATAAAAATCTTGTCTTTTTTCAGTCTGAAAAACAGCACATTTATGCCAATTTTTGTTGACAACAGTCCGACTGATATGATAATATAAAATAAGCACGAGGAGGTGCAGACTTGAAACGAAAAGCGAAGATAATGGACGAACTTGCGATAAAAAGAGCATTAGCGAGAATAACTCACGAAATAATCGAGCATAATCAGGGTGTTGAAAATGTCTGCCTGCTCGGAATTAAAAGACGAGGTATCCCGATAGCACGAACACTTGCCGAAAATATTCAGCATTTCGAAGGTGTAACTGTCCCTGTGGGCGAACTTGATGTAACTCAGCATCGTGACGATTTGTCTGCCGCAGATAAGGCTCAACTTGCAGGGGAATGTCAATTTCCGTGCGATATAACCGATAAAATCGTCATAATCGCAGATGACGTGCTTTTCACGGGCAGAACGGCTCGTGCCGCAATGGAAGCGGTGTTCGCATACGGCAGACCGAAGTCGGTTCAACTTGCGTCACTCATAGACAGAGGTCATAGAGAATTGCCGATTAGAGCGGATTATGTCGGCAAAAATGTGCCGTCTGCACTCAGCGAGAAGGTGTCGGTTTGCATTGCAGATACCGACGGAGAAGATGCGGTTTATATCTGCGAAGAATAAATTGAGAAAATCACAAAATGCGTGTTGACAACGCAATGCGTGAGTGCTATAATAAATAAAAATCAGTCTTTAAAGCGATACGAGATATCGGTAAGATTTGGTGGTATTAGATTGTGGGCAAATTGTGTTCACTATGCTTTTGCGTAACTTTAAGCCTTGCCGAGTTCGGTGAGGCTTTTTTGTTAGATTTGGAGGTCGAGTGAAATGAAAAACATTACGAAGATAAAAACTAATTCATCAGTCGATTTTTCCCTTTTAGGTAGTGTTGCCGATTTCGATAATTTGTTTGTATTTCCCGGTTTTTGCGATGTGCATGTGCATTTTCGTGAGCCGGGTTTTTCTTATAAAGAAACGATAAAAAGCGGAAGTCGGGCTGCGGCTCACGGAGGATACACAGCAGTATGCACAATGCCAAACCTGAATCCCGTTCCGGATAATGCCGAAAATATGGCGAAACAATGCGAGATAATTGAGAGAGATGCCGTTATAGATGTGTACCCATACGGCTCGATAACTGCCGATGAAAAGGGCGAAACTCTTTCGGATATGGACGCACTTTCAAAAAGTGCGATAGCGTTTTCGGACGATGGAAGAGGCGTGCAGTCGCAGGAAATGATGGAAAATGCAATGCTCAAAGCGAAGTCGCTTGGCAAAATGATAGTTGCCCATTGCGAGGAAAATTCGCTTTTAAAAGGTGGCTATATCCACGATGGCGAGTATGCAAAAGCACATAACCACAAGGGTATCTGCTCGGAGAGTGAGTATCTGCCGATAAAAAGGGATATCGAGCTTGTCCGCAAAACAGGTTGTTCATATCACGTCTGCCACATCTCTTGCAAGGAGAGTGTCGATTTAATTCGCAAGGCAAAGGCAGAGGGGCTTGATATAACCTGCGAAACAGCACCGCATTATCTTGTTATGGACGACTCGGATTTGCAGGAAAACGGCAGATTTAAAATGAACCCGCCACTTCGTGATAAGTCGGATAGAGAGGCGCTGATTGAGGGCTTAAAGGACGGCACGATAGATATGATTGCGACCGACCACGCACCGCACTCTGCCGAAGAAAAGTCGAAAGGTTTGTCGGGTAGTGCATTCGGAGTTGTCGGCATCGAAACGGCATTTCCTGTCTTATATACAAAGCTCGTTTTAGAGAATGTAATCACTCTTGAACAACTCATAGACTTGCTCAGCACCAACGCACGCAAGCGTTTTTCGATACCGCTGAATGACGACTATACGGTCTGGGATTTGTCTGTGAAACAAAAAGTCAATCCCGATGAATTTTTGTCGCAAGGACGTGCGACACCGTTTGAAGGCGAAGAACTTTTCGGCAAATGTCTTTTGACAGTTTGCGACGGAAAAGTTGCATATAAAATATAATTTTTGATAAATATAGGGGGGCTAATTAAAATGGCAAAAAGAACAGATGTGAAAAAGGTACTTATTATCGGCTCAGGCCCGATTGTAATCGGTCAGGCGGCAGAGTTTGACTATGCAGGAACACAGGCTTGTCTTGC
>CADBMQ010000068.1 GCA_902795765.1 Oscillospiraceae bacterium
CATCTTAACGACAACACGGTCAATCATCGGAATGATTTTCATTATAATTACCTCCTGAAAGTTAATTTGTAAGTTTGGCACTCTATAACTTCGAGTGCTAATTTATATTTTAACCTTTTTTGACCAAATGTCAACCCCAAATAACGGAAAAATTTCTAAAAAAGTGAATTTTTAGAATTTGTTAATAATTATATGTAATGAAAGGAGAATAAATACATTATGCAAAATACACAAAAACTATTAACAATAATTTACGTTGTGTAGTGAAATAGTTGTTGAATTAAACTAAATAAAGTGATACAATGACATTATAAGAGTAAATCTTATACATAGCGCAAGAAAAGAGGTCTTTATAATGAAACAGTTTGAAGCGAAAAACATAAAAAATGTGGCACTTCTCGGTCACGGCCACAGCGGTAAAACATTGCTTTGCGAAGCAATGCTCAAAGTTACAGGTGCAATCGACCGAGTTGGAACAATTCAAGAGGGCAATACTGTGTCCGACTTTGATCTTGAAGAGAAAAAACGTCATGTATCTGTTTCATCGGCAGTAGTTCCTGTTATATGGAAGGATACTAAAATAAATATAATCGACGCACCGGGTCTTTTCGACTTTGCAACAGGTGTCTGCGAAGCACTAAGAGCGTGCGAAACTGCTATCATAGTGCTGTCAGGTAAATCGGGCTTGAATGTAGGCTCTGAAAAAGCATTCCGTTCGGCAACAAAACGTCATCTTAAAAAGGTATTCTTTATAAATAAACTTAATTCCGACCACGCAGATTTTTATAAGGTGCTTGAATCCTTGAAAGCAACTTATGGCAACGTGATTTGTCCGGTTGTAATTCCGTATGTTGTAGATCATAAAGTCGAGTCATATACCGACCTTATAACAGGCACATCGTGGAAATATGAAAACGGCAAATCAGTACCTTGCGATATGCCCGACTTTGGCGGACTGTATAATGATATGCGTAAATTGATTTGCGAGTCTGTTGCAAGTGTAGACGAAGAACTTATGGAAAAATTCTTCTCGGGCGAAGAGTTCACAGAAGAAGAGATAATGCGTGGACTTAAAATAGGCGTAGATTCCGGCGAAATCGCACCGGTGTATTGTGGAGCGGGTAAGACCTGCGAGGGTATCGACCTTATGCTTTATAGTATGGTGCATATATTCCCGAGCGCAGACGAAGCACGAATTGAACTCGCAAAAGACAAAGACGGTAACGAAACACAGGTTCATTGTCACGCAGATGGCAGACTTGCTGCGGTAGTTTTCAAAACGGTGGCAGACCCATTTGTCGGTAAGCTGTCATACTTCAAGGTTATATCGGGAACACTTCGTTCCAACTCCACAATATATAATCCACGCACAGGCGAGACCGAGCGAATTGGCAAATTGATGTTTATGTGTGGTGGAAAATCCGAAGAAACTGATTATATAGTTGCGGGCGATATTGGTGCGGTTGCAAAACTGTCCAATGTTAGAACGGGCGACACTCTAACAAGCGAAAGCAATCCTATTGAGCTTGTCGGCATCGACTTCCAAGTGCCGACCGTGACGATGGCAATCTATCCCGAGAAAAAGGGCGATGAAGATAAGATAAAATTCGCTGTTCAAAAACTAATGGAGGAAGATCCGACAATCCAATGGTTCCATAACCACGAAACACATCAGTATACAGTATCAGGACTTGGCGAACAACAACTTGATGTGCTTATTTCAAGACTCAAAAACCGCTATGGTGTCGATGCAAAACTTGAACCACCGAAAACTCCGTATCGTGAAACCATACAGAAAAAGGTTAAGGTGCAGGGCAGACATAAGAAACAGTCAGGCGGACACGGTCAGTTTGGTGATGTCTGGATTGAGTTCGAGCCGTATGATGGCGAAGAGTTGTTGTTTGAAGAGAAGATTTTTGGTGGCTCTGTGCCGAAAAACTTCTTCCCGGCAGTTGAAAAAGGACTTCAAGACAGCGTTAAAAAGGGTGTACTTGCAGGCTACCCCGTTGTCGGACTAAAAGCAACGCTTGTTGATGGCTCATACCACCCTGTTGACTCGTCCGAAATGGCATTCAAAACTGCGGCATCAATCGCATATAAAACAGGACTTGAACAAGCAAACCCCGTCTTGCTTGAACCGATTGGTATGCTCAAAGCGACAGTTCCCGATGACAATATGGGCGATGTGATTGGCGACATTAACAAACGTCGAGGCAGAGTGCTTGGTATGGAGCCGATAGAGGACGGTTATCAGGAGATTAGTGCTTATGTTCCAATGTCCGAGAGTTATGATTTCTCAACTGCACTTCGCTCTATAACACAAGGTAGAGGCTCATTCACATTTGAGTTTGACCGCTACGAAAAAGCCCCTGAAAATGTGGCACAAAAGATAATCGAAGAGGCAAATGAAGAATAAAATTAAAAGACGGGCATAATTGTCCGTATTTTAACAAAAATAACATTATAATGAATGGAGATGCTTTTTATGGTTGCACCGATTGTAATAATATGTGCAGTAGCGTTGGTAGTTTTGTTAATTGTTGTAAATATCCGAATAGTTCCACAAGCGACAGAGTATGTTGTTGAACGACTCGGCAAGTATAAAACAACGTGGTCGGCGGGTATTCATGTGAAAATCCCACTTCTCGAAAGCGTAGCTAAAAAGATTACGTTAAAAGAGCAGGTGCTCGACTCACCACCACAACCCGTAATCACGAAAGACAATGTAACGATGCAGATTGATACAGTAATTTTCTTCAAGATATTTGATGCAAAACTGTATGCCTACGGAGCGGTAAATCCTATTTCGGCACTCGAAAATCTTGCCGCAACAACACTTCGTAACCTTGTCGGTGAACTTGAACTTGACGGCACACTTACATCTCGTGACACAATCAACGGAAAAATGACCGAAATTCTTGATGAGGCAACAGATAAGTGGGGAATTAAGGTTAATCGAGTTGAACTCAAAAATATCATTCCACCGACAGAAATTCAAAATGCGATGGAAAAGCAGATGAAAGCAGAGCGTGACCGTCGTGAAACCTTGCTCCAAGCGGAAGGCCATAAAGATGCCGCAATCAAGAGAGCCGAAGGCGACAAACAAGCAATGATACTTGCCGCAGAAGGACAGAGAGATGCAAGAATTGCAAGGGCAGAAGGCGAAGCAAAGGCAATCTATCTTGCCAAAAAGGCAGAAGCAGACGGACTTCGTGCATTGAGAGATGCAGGTGTTGACGAAGCCGTGCTTGAACTCAAAAAGTACGAAGCACTCGTTTCAATGTCAAACGGCAAGGCGTCAAAAATCATTGTCCCGACCGATGCCGTGAATATGACAAAAGCAAATGTACTGTTCTCGGAAACAACAGGTCTTGGCGACTCAACAAAACCTGCACCCGATGAGCCAACACCAAAACCCGAAGACCCTTGTTGCGAAAGATTTGAAAAATAGCAAAAAAAGACTGTCACTTCATTAAGTGACAGTCTTTTAATGTAGTAATCAGATTAAAGCAAGTGTGCTCTCTGCTCATCAGCAGTATCAGGATGCAAGTAAGTCGGAGCAACATCAAAAACAGTTTTGCAACCAACAGTACCTTCATTGTGCATTCTGTAAGCAGCACGAGCGTATGCAGTCAAAACAGAAGAAGTGAAGCCGGGGTTGGATTCAAGAGTCAACTTGTACTCAATAACGTGCTTTTCTTCACCGTTCAAACCTGTAACACCGGTACGGAAAACCATACCGCCGTGGGGAATACCTTTGTGGTCACGGTCGAGTTCTTCTTGGCTGATGAATGTAACAGTTGTATCGTAATCAGCAAAGTAGTTCGGCATAGTTTTGATTTCGTTCTCAATTTTAGCCTTGTCAGCACCCTCTTTTGCAACAACAAAACATTCTCTTGTGTGTTTTTCACGAGTGGTAAGTTCAGGATTTTCACCTGCTCTAACTTTGTCGAGAGCCGACTGAACGGGAACAGTGTATTGTCTTGCGTCAGCAACACCCTCGATGCGACGAATAGCGTCCGAGTGACCTTGACTGACACCCTTGCCCCAGAAAGTATAGTCGTTGCCGTTCGGGAGAATAGCCTGACTGTAAATGCGGTTGAGTGAGAACATACCCGGATCCCAACCAACAGAAATCATACTTAAAGTACCTGCTTTTTTGCAAACTTCATCAACCTTTGCAAAGTGAGTAGGAATGTTAGCGTGCGTATCAAAGCTGTCGATACAGCAGAAATACTGTGACATTTCGGGAGTCTGCTCAGGGAGGTCGTTTGCACTATCACCGCAGAGAATCATAACATCAATATCATCTTTCATTGATTTGGCGTCTTCCCATTTGTAAACTTTGGCACCTGTTGCAGTTTTAACAGTAGCAGGGTCACGGCGGGTGAAAATACCAACCAACTCCATATCGGGAGCGTTAGTAACTGCTGCCTCAACACCACGACCAAGGTTACCATAACCGGCAATACCAATTTTAATACTCATTTAACTTCAAACACCTTTCTTGGACAAACAGTCCAAATACATTATAAAGCCTATCGTCTGAATTTTCAACAATTTTCTAAAAATGTCTTGACTTTTTTTCACTAATATGGTAAGATAACTATACCTCTAAACAGGTCTTTTTTTGTGCGCCCAAAAAAAGAATTGCTGAGGGAGGCAAAATTTATCCACAAAAACTGGAGGTGCCGTTCATGAGAGTTAAAGTAACTTTGGCTTGTTCAGAATGCAAACAACGCAATTATGACACAGTCAAAAACAAGAAAAACGACCCCGACAGACTTGAGATGAACAAGTATTGCAGATTTTGTAAAAAACATACTCTGCATAAGGAAACAAAGTAAGGGGGCAATACAGTGAAAACATTATCAAAAGTGTTTAAGGTTCTCACTGTCTTGTTATCCTTGGGTCTCGTAACCTTGTTCTTCTTCCCGCTTTTCTCTGTTGTAACAGAGGCAGGAAGTGTACCACTTTCAGGTTTCGAGATTGCGTTTGGTTCAACCAAGACAGTCGGCGGAAATGTTGTAAACACCTATAAAGGTGCTTGGTACGCATTTGCGTTTGTCGTTTCAGCGCTCAGCCTCGTATTCTCTGCACTTTGCTTTAAGAAAAAGGGCAGTGGATATGCGTCGGTAGGTTTTAGTTTTGCAGCAATGATCAGTATGATCGTTTTCGCAAGTTTCCCGAGTCACTTTGTTGATTGGAGACCGCTTGCAAAAACAGGTATGCAAAACGAACTCTTCCCGGTAGCGTTGATTGTAGCAATAGCAGCATTCGTCATTTCAGTCGTTTCGTTGCTCGTTACAGACTATGCGGAAGTTATGGAGTCAAAAGGCGCAAAACTCACAATCCCGCGTAGAATTGCAAATTTTTTCAAAGACTATAAGAGTGAAATCAAGAAGGTCGTATGGCCGTCGAGAGAAACCGTAGTTAAAAACACCTTAATCGTTCTCGTAATGTGTGCAATCGTAGGTATCTATGTTGCAGCGCTCGATTTTGGTCTTGCAAAGCTTATCGGCTTGATACTCGGACTTGATTTATAAAGGAGAGTAGCTTTTATGTCAAATGCCAAATGGTATGTTATCCACACATATTCAGGCTACGAAAACAAGGTAAAAGATACCTTGTTGACTATCGTTGAAAACAGAAATCTTCAGGATTTAATACTTGATGTTAAAATCCCGTTGGAAACCGTAACGGAAATTGATGCAAACGGAAACCAAAAGCAGGTAGAACGCAAAGTTTTCCCTGGTTACTGCCTCGTTAAGATGGTTGTAACAGACGACACTTGGTTCCTTGTTCGTAACATTCGTGGCGTAACAGGATTTGTAGGCGCATCATCAACCGCTCCTGTACCGCTGTCAGATGCAGAGGTAGCGAAGTTGGGTGTTGAATCTGGCGAAGTAAAAGTGGGCTATAAAGTTGGCGATACCGTTGAAATCGTAGACGGTCCGTTGAAGCCCTATGTCGGCATTGTCGACAGCATTGACACTGATAACAATAGTATCAGAGTCGTTATTTCAATGTTCGGACGTGAGACACCGGTCGATCTCGACTTGTCACAGGTCAGAATGTTCGATAAGTGAGAAATCACTTTGTAGAGCGGGGCGCACAACCCCGTGTGGGAGGGATAAAGTCCCAATTTCACCACAAATAGAGAAAGGAATGGTCGAATTATGGCTCAAAAAGTAACCGGCTATATTAAACTTCAAATTC
>CADBMQ010000069.1 GCA_902795765.1 Oscillospiraceae bacterium
GCAATTAGAAGTTACAGTCCAATCTGCACTTCCCGACACAAGCATTGTCGAGTCGGCTTTTGCGCTCACGAAAAAGAGCGACAACAAGGCAAAAACAACCGATAATGCCACTATTCTTTTTACCATATTATCACTCCTTTGTTTTACATACAGTATTTTTTCAAATCTACCGAATACTCGTCCGACACCTTAACTCCTTCGGCTTCGAGTCGCTCTTTTTGCACTTCTTTTCCACCGAAAACAAAGTCCTCTGCAAGTGCGCCAAATCGGTTTACCACACGATGACACGGGATTGTTGACGGATCGGGATTGCGATGGAGAGCAGTTCCGACTATTCTTGACGCTCTCGGACTTCCTGCTATTGCGGCAATTTGTCCATAAGTTGCGACTTTGCCTTTCGGAATTGCCCGAACTGCATCGTACACCCTTGTGTAGAAGTTGCTCATAATTTTAAATCAATGCCCGATTCAAGCATTTTTTGTGCGGCAAGAAGTATGCCTGTTTTGGCGCTATGGTAGTTAAGTCCGCCTTGCATCCACGCAGCGAACGGCTCACGCAACGGGCCGTCTGCCGAAAGCTCGATTGATGCGCCATTTGTGAATGCGCCTGCCGCCATTATAACTTTATCGTCATAGCCGGGCATATCCCACGGCTCGGGTGTTACATAAGCATCAACAGGTGCGCCTGCTTGTATTCCACGGCAGAAAGCACACAAGCCTTCTGCACTTTTCAATATTACTGTTTGGATTATGTCGGCACGTTCTTCTTGGACTGTCGGGGTTACATCAAATCCCAAAAGTGAGAAAAGTGACGATGCGAAAACTGCGGCTTTGAGTGCTTCACCTGTAACATGTGGTGCGTTAAAGAGTCCCATATATAATTCACGCAAATGGCCGAGTGTTGAGCCGACTTCCTTGCCAATGCCCGGTGCGGTCAAACGGCAAGCGCACTTTTCAACCAAGTCTGCTCTGCCTGCGATATATCCACCTGTCGGTGCAATTCCGCCACCTGCATTTTTGATGAGTGAGCCCATTATCAAATCGGCACCGACTTCGGTCGGCTCTTTTTTCTGTGTGAACTCGCCGTAACAGTTGTCCACCATTACAATAATATTCTCGTCCTTAGATTTTACAACATCAATGACCGATTTTATTTTTTCAATCGACAATGACGGACGAAGAGTATAGCCTCTTGAACGTTGTATGTAAACCACTTTCGGTATTTTTTTATCAAGATAATTCGATATTTCTTTAAGTTGAATATCTCCGTTTTCATCGAGGTCTATCTGCTCATAATTTATGCCGAATTCTTTTAACGAGCCACTTGCTTCTCGCACACCGATTGTCGAAAGCAAGGTATCATACGGCTCGCCCGTCACGCAAAGCATTGTATCGTTCGGGCGAAGGACACCGAAAAGTGCGGTGCAGATTGTATGAGTGCCCGACACGAAATTGTGACGGAAAATTGCATCTTCTGCTCCAACTATGTCTGCGAAAACGGATTCAAGTGTATCTCGACCACGATCGCCGTAGCCGTAGCCTGTTGAGCCGCCGAATGACGCTTCCGTTACATTATTATCAATGAATGCTTTCAGCACTTTATTTTGATTGTACTCGGTTATTTTGTCAATTCGTTCAAAGTATTTCGTTGCGAGTTCTGTTGCTCGCTCGCCTACTTTTAAAATCCGCTCGTCTATATCAAAAAAACTCATTAAAATTTTATCTCCCTTAAACTGAATTGCGAGTATTTTTCAAATCCCGCATTTTTGTAAAAATAGTCGTGTTTGCCAATTTCTTTATACAGATAAATACACTTGAAATCATTGCAAATTTTGGACAAAAGCCGACTGCCTTCGCCTTTATTTTGTGCAGTCGGGCAGGTGCAAATTGCATTTAAAAAGCCTACATCACGAACGCAATAGACCACTGCGACCGAATTTTCAAGCGAATAAATTCGAGCATTCTGTGATTGGATTTTTGCGTGAATGCTCGGCAGAAATTCGTTGTAGTCGGGCATTTCAAAGCACTCGGTCATTATCGAATACACCGACTTATAATCGGGAAAAACATCTGCCGAATTGCCGACTTTGTTTCCGAGAAAACGCATCGTTTCTCCGCTTTCTATTAGTTTTCCGTCCATTTTCAAATCAGCACAGCTAAGCACATTTTTGCATCCGTGCATTTTTGCGAAAAACTTGATTTCTTCTGTATTAGTCGGTATTCCGCTTATTATCAACCGCTCGCCGTCTGGATAGATTATCGCATTATCTGCCTTGAAAGCAGAGCCGTTCGACAGCGCAGACAAAAGGACACTTTCAGCCGTATCAAGCGGAATTTCGTTCGTTAAAGTTATCAATCCAACTCTCCCGACGCGATTTTTATTGCCATTTCGAGTGCAGTTTCGTAGACCGACTGAATGTCGCTGATTTTTGCGACACTGCATTGTGAATGGATATATCTGCACGGCACAGACAACGCAAGTGTTCTAACTCCACTATGCGATTTATGAATTGCAGACGAATTATTACCGCCTGCAACCGCCGACTTAACTTGTGTTTTTGACTTACATTCGAGTGCCGATTTGAAGTAGCCTCTATCATAAACCGCTCCGTTATCCATAAAGGAAACAACTGCGCCGTTTCCTTGAACGCAAACTCGATTTGCTCCACTGACGCCGTGAATATCAGAC
>CADBMQ010000070.1 GCA_902795765.1 Oscillospiraceae bacterium
CAAATATTGCTCGATAAGTTCGGCATATTCGCTTTCTTCGGTGAGTCCACCTCGCTCTGCTGTGATTTTATGCAATGTGTTTTCGAGTGCAGATTTGTTGTCACGATTGTCACGATAAGTGATAATCAAAATTGTCGCACAAGCGATAGCCAACACAAGTTGCACCGCAATAATTATCGCAATGAGCGTTTTGTAGTTGCCGTTCGGCATCGAAATATTGATTTGCGTGAAAAGGTAGATTGCCATCAAAAGATTTAAGCCACCAACAAACGCAAATCCCAAATTCTTAAATTTTGTGAAAGTTAAAACATTCGCCGCAACTGTGAGAACGCAAAAAGCGGTAACGATATACATATAAGCGACCGACTCTTCAACATCATAAGACAAGCCGTTTTGTGCAGAAAGTTCGAGTTGGAAATAGCGAATCATATCATAAAAGATTGCCGAAATGACGGAAATGACTGATAAAATAGGGCAAAGCACTCGGCAAATCTTGTAAACCCTACCGCCAACGTGTCCCCACTTTTCTCCTGCCCATAAACGGCGTTCCAGCTCATTTTGCTCGACATATTCACGCAAACTGTCAATCGCTTGTTGGTAATCCATAGTAAAACTCCTTTATAAATTTAAAATTCGCCTGACAAATCGTGGTCAATTTTGATAACAGCAAAATAACTCTCGTTGATATCGTGAATTGCCTACTTGATGTTCCAAATAAGTTGTTCATCAGTCAATTTGTATCTATGAGGCACAACCACATCGAAAATAATGTTAGTGTGGCTTACCGCCTCGCAAATTCTAAAATCGTGAATGCTCAAACGCTCGTCCATCTTTTTGATAGCATCCGCCACAACGCCACGCAGTTGGACAACGTGCGGATTGTCATTGTCAATCGGGTCAACGTGGATTGACGCTTCGCAGTTGAACTTCTGTTCGAGTTCCATTTCGATTTTATCGGCAATATCGTGAGCCTCGGCAAATGACTTTGAAGACGGGAGTTCTGCGTGGAGCGAAAGTATGCTGAGATTCGGTCCGTAGTTGTGGATAATCAGGTCGTGCATACCAATCACATCGTCAAACGACATAACCGTGTTTCGCACACCCTTGATAAACTCACTGCTTGCAGGTGTGCCAAGCAACGGATCAATCGTATCTTTTGCCGACTTAATTCCGCTAATCATAATGAACACCGCAACTGCAATACCAATGTAGCCGTCAACTTGAATACCGAAAAATCTGCCAATCAACAAGCCAATCAAAACCGCAGAAGTCGAAATGCAGTCGGAAAGCGAGTCGGTCGCAGTTGCCGCAAGTACAGTTGACGAAATGCGTTTTGCAAGAGTACGGTTGAAATGCCACATCCAAAACTTAACGAGAATTGAAAAAACTAAAATTCCAACCGAAATCCAAGCAAACTCAACATCAATCGGGTTGAAAAGTCGGCTGATAGATGACGAAAACAACTCAAATCCGAGCAATATAATAAGGAACGAAACGATAAGCCCTGCAACATACTCAATTCGTCCGTGACCGAAAGGGTGTTCGCTATCCGAACGCTTGGTCGCAAGTCTTGCACCGAAAAGCGTCACAACCGACGAACCTGCGTCCGATAAGTTGTTGACCGCATCGGCTGTGACCGAAATCGCACCTGTCACAATTCCTGCGACAAGTTTCACACCACAGAGAATTATATTTAAAATGATACCGCAGATACCTGCAAGTGTCCCATATTTTTTGCGAATGTCGGGCGAGTCGGGACTGCCTTGTCCGACAAACAATTTCACCAAAAGTTCAGTCAAAAAAATCAAGTCCTCATAAAAATAATGTATAAATTGATTTTACCAAACGAACTATAAAAAGTCAATAGCAATAAGAAGGTGGATATGTCGCAAAGTGTCAAACTTATGAAGGTCTACATATAATGTAAAGCACAATAGTGCATTACGTTTTAATAGAGAAAGGAAAAATCAGTATGGCGATTTTCACAAATCAGGCAACGCTTTCCTATAATGGACTGTCAACCAATTCAAATATTGCAACAGGTGAAATTGTCGAAGTGCTTTCAATGACCAAGACTTCGCTCACAGACACCTATGACAACGACGAAAATGTAACTTACGTTATTACACTCACAAATACAGGCCCGACCGAACTCACAAACTTGACCGTAACCAACGATCTCGGTGGCTATAATTTCAATGGCAACCCTGTTTATCCGCTTAGTTATACTAATGAATCTGCAAGATTGTTCATCAATGGTGCCATTGCACCCGTGACGGCAACTGCCGGCCCGCCACTCACATTCACAGGCGTATCAGTACCCGCAGGTGGAAATGCAGTAATCGTTTACGAGGCGGACTCGACAGGTTTTGCACCGCTTGAAGCAAATGGCAATATCACAAATACTGCAACTGCAACAGGCGCAGGTTTGACTGCACCTGTTACTGCGCTCGACACAATCACAGTAAACAACGAGCCGAATCTCTCAATCACAAAAGCAATAACTCCGTCAACTGTGACCGAGAACAGCCGAGTAACCTACACCTTCACAATCCAAAACTTTGGTAATGCACCTGCCGAAGCAGCCGCAGCCGCAAGTATAACTGATACGTTCAATCCAATTCTTGAAAATATCGCAGTTTCAATAGATGGCGCACCTGCAACAATCACAACCGACTACACTTATAATGAAGCAACAGGACAGTTCACAACTGTGCCTGGCAGAATAGTTGTTCCTGCCGCAACATTCAATCAAGATCAAACCACAGGCGAAGTCACAACTACTCCCGGAACCACGATTGTAACAGTTACAGGCACAATTTAAACTTTTCAAAGAATTACCCGTGCGTTTTTCGCACGGGTAAACTAGATAAATAGTGGAAGAAATTGAAAAAAGGCACAATATAAAGTGTAGGATAAAAAAAGTAGAAAAAAGTTAAAAAAAGTTAAAAAAAGAGCTTGACAAGA
>CADBMQ010000071.1 GCA_902795765.1 Oscillospiraceae bacterium
ATTTGCCCGTAATGTTAAGGGTATGGCGAATAAACTACGGCAAAAATACATCGAAAATGGCATTGCAAACACTCTTATTGTCGGTTCAGTCGGAAGTGGAAAAACAACAGTTTTGCGTGATATTATTCGCTCACTTGCGTCTGCTGATGACTTTGGTCTAAATGTCAGTATTATAGATGAGCGAGAAGAAATTGGTGGCGAGTTTGATTTGGGTGAATTTTCAGACTTGCTTACAGGTTACAAGAAACCAGACGGCATAGAAAATGCATTAAGAACGCTTTCTCCTGATGTAATTGCATTTGACGAGTTTTCCTCAAAAGAAGAACTTAAAAGCATTATAAATTGTTTTAACTGTGGCGTTAAAGTTATAACAACATGCCATGCGAAAAATCACGACGAGTTAATGCGTAAACCATATATAAACGAACTAATTCAAAGCGGTAGATTTAGGTATTTTGTTTATTTAAAAGACAAGCAGATTGAAAGGATCGTGGAAAATGAGAGTAATTATACTAATTGGAATATTTTTGATTCCAACACTAATAGGAACAATTTTATCGTCGAGTGTGCAAAAAAGACGAAAACAACTTGAACTATTATGTGAAATTTGTGTCGACATTAGCCAATCAATTCGATATAAAAACTCAACAATTCCCGAAATATTAGAATACATTTTGGATAACGACCGATATAAATTGATGCGTTTTAGTAATTCAAACTCTGCGAATGATATTGCAATTAGTTTTACAAATTCTGACAAATGTTATTTAAATAAAAACGAGAAAGATGAATTAGTTACATACTTTTCTATGCTAGGCTCAACAGATAGCGAAGGACAAATTCAACTCTGTGAGCGATATAAACTATACTTTCATCAGCAGTTAAACCATACCGATGAAGACGATAGAAAAAAACGAAAATTGTATTACTCATTAGGCGTGTTTTCGGGGTTATTTTTAGTTGTCATCTTATTTTAAGAATTGAAAGGATAGAAAAACATTGGAAATTGATCTCATTTTCAAAATTGCAGCCGTTGGAATTATAGTTGCCGTTCTCCATCAATTACTACTTCGTGCAGGACGAGAAGAACAGGCACTTATGGTAACAATAGCTGGGATAGTTGTTGTTATGATGATGTTGATAGGTCAAATAAGTGAGTTGTTTGACACAGTAAAGTCGGTGTTTGATTTGTGAGTTTACTTGTAAATGTTTGTGTTTATGCGGTTGTATCGGCTATTATTATCTCAATAATTCGCTCTATCAAACCCGAATTTACAATAGCAATAGCCATTGCTGCCGGTGTTGGATTGGTTATTGTTTGTGTGGACGGTGTACAAACTATAATTTCATCTGCGTATGATTTGCAATCGGTTATTAACTCGAAGTATGTTTCTCTGCTACTTAAAATCGGTGGTATTTGTTGTATATGCAGACTTTGTGCAGATATTTGCGTTGATTGTGGTGTTGTAACACTTGCATCAAGAGTTATTTCTATTTGCAAAATAAGTATATGTGCATTGTGTATTCCACTTTTGGGAGATGTTATTCAAATTGTGAAAAAGTTATGCGAAATGTAATTTGTTTTATTTTTATTATTTTTATTATTTCTTCTTTTTTTATTTGCAAAGCCGAGTCGTATACATTTGAGCAAGTTGAAAGTGGTACGGATATCACTTCGCAAATTATGTCTGACATTGATTTTGATGATATTAAAATGCCAAACGATGTAAAAAAAATAATTGGAAAAGACATTTCTTTATTTGATTTATTTAGTGATGATGGACTAAAAAAAGTGTGGGACTATGCTATTTCAGGCATTGTTTCGCCTCTGCACTTCTCAGCCACTTTACTTGCTGCAATTCTCGTTTGCTCATTTTTCTCATCAGTTCAATCAACTGACCGACTTCGTATGCCGTCTAATTTTGCAATATCACTTGTTTTTGCGTGTATTTGCGTTCCGTATATTGTAGAACTCATTTCATCAAGCATTGAATCGATTAAAAGTTTAGGCGTGTTTATGTATAGTTTTATCCCTGTTTTTGTTGCAGTTTTAGCAATAGGACTTCGTTCGGGTGTTGCAGTTGGTGTATCGCCAATGTTGTTTTTGTCTGCACAATCAATTATGCTTTTTGCAGATAAAATAATTGCCCCACTCGGCTCTTCTTGCGTGGCAATCGGTCTATCATCTTCCCTGGCCTCAAATCGACTCAACGGTCTTACAAAAGGAATAAAAAAGACGGTCATATTCTCTATATCACTTCTTGCGACAGTTTTTTTAGGTATTCTAACACTTAAAACTGCTGTTTTTAAAACCGCCGACTCTCTTGGACTTAAAACTGCAAAATTTCTAACCGGGTCTTTTATTCCCATTGTTGGGCAATCTCTTGCAGAAATGTTGTCAAGCGTCATTTCGTGTGTTGGCGTTATTAAATCGACTGTTGGAATTTACGGTATTGTCGCAATAATTTTGATAGCAATACCGAGTATTTTAAAACTGATAATCTACAAATTCAGCATTGAAATTTGTGCGACAATAAGCGAAACTTTGTCACAAAATCAGTTTTCATCAATTCTTCGTGCATTATGTGACGTTCTGACAATTATTCTTGCGATAACACTTATGTGTACGGTTATGTGCATTTTCACTGTCGCAATCGTTGTTATCGGGTGTAAAAGCATTTAAAAGTGAGGGGATTTTTTGAAAATTTTACTATCTGCGGTCGGCTCTATATGTATAACGATAATTGCAATAGGATTTTTTGAAGCGTTCTTTTCTAACGAACAGTTGAAATTCCCGCTTAAATTCGTGCTTGGTGTTATTGTTTTGTCTGCTGTGATAGGTGCTTTTTCGGGTGGATTACCTGATTTTGATGAGTTATATACGGAAATGAATATGTCAGATGTAAATCTTGAACAGACGTCCGCCAAAGGCGCTTCAAACTTAATAAGCACGATACTGAACAAACACGGTATTTGTAATGCTAAAATTAAGATTGATACTTCTAAAAACGAAAATGATTGCATAATATTTGACAAGATAACGATTTTTACAAATGAATATAAGGACAAGCGAAATTTAGAAGATAAGATACATAAACTATTTGATGTCGAAACAGAGGTTATATGCGAATGAAAAACATAAACGATTTTATTTTTAGTAAAATTCCCAAACCTATACGAAAATATCTTAAATATATTTTGGTTGCACTTGCTGTTTTGATTTTAATGCTCGTTGTAACCTTTCCAACAAAAAAAGATGAAAAAGCAATAGAAAACACCGCAGAAATAACAGCAGAAACATATATCAACAGTTTACAAGATGAACTTGAAAAAACTATTAAAAGCATTGTTGGTGGTAGTCCAAATGTTATGATCACATTAAAAAGTGGAATTGAATATGTTTATGCAAACGAGGAAAAACTTAATTCCGATACAGATAATGCCGATGAAAGACTGAAAGATAGTAGTGAAAAAAAGGTTGTCATTTTAGAATCAGACGGAACACAAAAGCCACTTACAGTCACACAAATTATGCCAGCAATAAACGGTATTGTGATTGTATGCAATGGTGGAAATGATGCGTCAGTACAGCAACTTATAAGATCAACTGTTTCAACAGCTCTTGGTATAGAAAGCGAACGTGTATGTGTTACAGGAACGCTTTTAAAATAACAATTTGATTGGAGTAATATTTATGGAAAACGAATCAAAAAAGCATACATTCCCTAAAAAATTAGTAGTTTGTGCAGTGCTTATCGCAACACTATCTGCTGCTGTTTATCTTAATTGGCAGTACAACTTGAATAATGGCGATTTGGATTTAACAGCAGCATTAAGTAAAACAGAAAAATACATTGGTGATGCAGAATATGTAAATGCAACTGTTCCAACAACAACTTCAAGTGATTTCTTTTCAAAATCAAGAAATGAACGTGAAGAAACACGCAAGCAGTCACTCAAAGCATTACAAGATGTATTAAGCAATGCAAAATCTGATGAAAAATCAAAAAATGAAGCAAACGAAAAAATAAAATCATTAACTCAAAATGATAAATTGCAAAGTGATATTGAAACACTTGTTAAGGCAAAAGGATTTTCCGACTGCATTGCAATTATAAATGAAAAAGAAATAAATGTCATTGTTAAAGCACCAAATGGCCTAAAACAGGAACAAAGTATGCAAATTCAAGATATTATTTTGCAAAATTCAAAAATTTCTCTTGAAAATATTAAGATAATTGAAGTAAAATAGTTGTCAATTTGAAAAAAGTTTGTTATAATATATATAACTGAATTTTCAGGAGGTAATAATTATGGAATTCAAAGATAAGAAAACCAACAATGTTGTAATTTCCGAAGATGTTATAGCAAAGGTTGCAAGCATTGCCGCATGTGACGTTGCAGGTGTTGCTGACGTTGTTGAAAAGCCGTATAACTTTTCCGGTATTTTTAAAGACCGTGCGGCAAATTCTGTGACAATAAATATTATGGGCAAATCTGCTATCATTGATATTTATGTCAAACTTAACGAAGGTTTTAAAGTTCAGAATGTTGCCGAAGATGTTCAAAAAGCAGTTAAAGAACAGGTTCAAAATATGACAGGCACTGTTGTTACAAAAGTAAACGTTCATGTTTGTGACATTGAATTGAAAACCGAAGAAGATGATCAGGAGCAGGACGCATAACTATGACAAAAGGCGAAAAAAGAGAGATTGTTTTCAATCTCATTTTCGAGTTGAAATTCGGTGGACGTGAAATGACCGATATTATAAACGATGCAAAAGAAGCACGTGATGAGCGTGTCGGCAAATATGTTGAAAACACCGCAACAGGTGTTTACGAAAATTTGCCCAAAATTGATGAAGTAATTTCGCAATTTAGTGAAAAACGCAGTCTTAAACGTCTTCCGTCTGTTTCGCTCGCTGTTATGCGTTTAGCAGTTTACGAGATTATGTTCTGCGACGATGTTCCAGATTCTGTCGCAATCAGCGAAGCAGTTAGAATTGCAAAAAAATACGGAGATGACCATGATTATTCTTACATCAATGGTGTATTAGGCGCAATTTCAAGGTCAAAAGAAAAATGAGTGTGACACTCGGAATTGATACAAGCAATTATACTACATCTGTTGCGTTATATGATGATGAAACAGATGTTATGAAAAGTTGTGGTAAGCTTCTCCCTGTTGAAAACGGAGAAAGAGGTTTGCAACAAAGCAAAGCATTATTTTTACACACAAGGCAGCTTCCTGAAGTTTTGGAAGATGCCTTTTCTCTGTTTAATAAACGCCCCGATTGCGTTTGTGTATCTGAAAAGCCACGTTCAGTTGACGGCTCATATATGCCTGTTTTCAGCGCAGGTGTTAGTGCTGCAACTTCTGCCGCCTATTCACTTGGTGTTCCGCTTTATAAAACATCGCACCAAAATGGTCACGTTATGGCAGCTTTATATTCAATCGGCAAGATTAAGCTTGCAAATGAGCCGTTTATCGCCTTTCATATTTCCGGAGGCACAACAGAAGCATTATATGTTACACCATCAAAAGATGATTTAATAAAATGCGAAATTGTTGCAAAAACACTTGATTTAAACGCAGGTCAGGTTATTGACAGAGTTGGTGTTAAACTTGGAATGGATTTCCCTTGCGGTAACGAGTTGGATAAACTCGCACAAAAAGGAAAATTAACTCAAAAACCTCATCCGACATTAAAAGAAAATGATTGTTGCTTGTCGGGACTTGAAAATATTTGTGAAAAATTGGCTAAAACAGAACCGCCCGAAAATGTTGCGAGATTTTTGTTTGAATACATCAGCGAAACTGTTAGCAAAATGTCGAATTTACTGCGTGAAAAGTATGGAAATTTGCCATTTGTATATGCAGGTGGCGTTATGAGAAACAGCATTGTCAGAGAAAATATAAACGGATATTTCGCAGAACCTAAATATTCTTCGGATAATGCGGCAGGTGTTGCTGTAATTGGTTCGATTTTGAATAAGAGAAACGGGATATAATTATGGAAAAAAGTAATGTTTTAAGTGTATCTCAACTTAATATGTATGTCCGTTCTTTGCTTGAAAGCAACGAACACTTAAAGAATTTCTATTTGTGTGGAGAAATTTCCAATTTTGTAAATCACTATAAATCCGGTCATTTATATATGACACTTAAAGATGAAAACGGTGCTATTAAGGCTGTTATGTTTAAGCGTGATGCAATTGGCTTAAAGTTTGTTCCGCAAAATGGTATGAAGGTTATTTGCAGAGGCAGAGTTTCGCTATATGAGCGTGATGGCTCTTATCAGTTTTATATAATCTCAATGCAACCTGATGGTGCAGGTGCTTTGGCTATTGCATTTGAGCAATTAAAGGAAAAACTATATAAAGAAGGATTATTTGACGAGCAACACAAAAAACCTATCCCAAAATATCCTAAAAAAATTGCACTTGTAACATCTGATACAGGTGCCGCTGTGCAAGATATTATAAATGTCTTGACTCGTCGGTATCCATCTGTTTATGTAACACTATTCCCTGTTCAAGTACAAGGAGAACTCGCAGCACCACAAATTACATCTGCACTCAAAATTGCCGATACTATGGATTTTGATGTAATAATAACAGGTCGTGGTGGTGGTAGCGCAGAAGACTTGTGGGCTTTTAATGATGAAACTCTTGCAAGAACAATTTTTGCTTTAAATACCCCGATTATTTCAGCGGTCGGTCACGAGATTGATTTCACAATATGTGATTTTGTTGCTGATTTAAGAGCACCAACTCCATCGGCTGCTGCCGAACTTGCAGTTCCCGATAAAATGGATTTAAAAATTCGCCTTTCATCAATAAAACTCAATTTACATACTTTGATTAACAGAAAATTTGCTGATTCGAAGATGAAAATTGATGCTATTAAATCAAAGCCATGTATGCAAGACGCAAGTTACTATATTGATCGCAGACGACAAGATTGCGACAATTTGACAACTTTACTTAATCAAATGTTCGATAACTATTTTATTAAAAAGAAAAATGATTATGATAAACTTAATTCATCGCTTAAAGCTTTGAGTCCACTTGCTACTCTTTCAAGAGGATTTGCCGCTATAAGTCTTGGAGAACGATATATAAATAGTGTTAATGATTTGAATTCAGGTGACGAAATTCAACTAAAATTCTGTGACGGCGAAAAATCTGCCGTTGTTAAATAAAGGAAGATTATTATGGAAAATATCACTTTTGAACAGGCAATCAAACGTCTCGAAGAGATAACTGCCCTCATTGAAAAGGGTGAATTATCTCTTGATGAATCCGTGAAACTATATGAAGAAGGAGTCAAACTCACGGGTGTATGCGAATCATTGCTTGACAATGCGCAACTCAAAATTGAGAAATTTAATAGCAAGGCGGATAAAACCGATGAAACTTGATTTTTTGAATGAATGTTCCGAACTTATAAACAATCGTATCAACGAAATATTTGAGCAACAAAGCTCCCCCGAAATATTAAAAAAGGCTATGCTTTATAGCATAACTGCGGGTGGAAAACGTTTGCGTCCTGCTCTTACAATGCAGTTTTATAAAGCGCTTGGCGGAAAATACGAAGATATTCTCGACCTTGCTTGTGCAGTGGAGATGATACACACTTATTCGCTAATACACGATGATTTGCCGTGTATGGACGATGATGATACTCGTCGTGGTAAACCTTCGTGTCACATTGCTTTTGGCGAAGACATTGCTTTATTGGCAGGTGACGCTTTACTCACACTTGCTTTTGAAACTGCAAGTTCAAACAAAGGCGATGCAAATCGTGTTTTGAAAAGCGTCAATATTCTTTCGAAAGCGGCAGGTATGTGTGGTATGTGTGCCGGTCAAACACTTGACCTTGAAAGCGAAGATAAACAAATTACCGCTGACAACTTAAAAGAAATCCACAAAGGCAAAACTGTCGCTATGATAAAAGTATGTGCGCAGATTGCTTGCGCTATGACTGATGCTGACGAAGATACACTTAAACACTATGAAAGGTATTGCGATGATATTGGACTCGCCTTTCAAATCCAAGATGATATTCTTGATGTTGTTGGCGACTACAAAAAACTTGGAAAGCCGATAAATTCAGATAGCGACAAC
>CADBMQ010000072.1 GCA_902795765.1 Oscillospiraceae bacterium
GAACTTCGTTCGAATGCAGCATACGATTTCACAGATACGAATTTTCGTATCACGGTTCCTGTTAAGAACTGCGTAATGTGAACAGTCCTGATGGACTGCCTGATAATTATTAAGTTAAAAGATTCCTTAACGGTATAGCACAGATGCAAAAAATCGTGCAAAATAACTATACAACTATTTTGTTGATTTGTCAAGAGGTTTTAATGCTTTTTATAGATTTAACTGCATTTTTATACATTTTACAACTTCATTTGGACCGCCATACTGCGGTACTATTGTATAATCTGCCGCAGAAAGATATTTCGGACGACGCTCTGTTAGCATTTTCTCAATAACTTTCTCTTTATCGGGACGTTGCAAAAGTGGCCGAGTTTTATTGTTTTTAAGTCGTGCGATAACCATTTGTGCAGTTACATCTATAAAAACGATTTTGCCTGTTGTTTTTAGTGTTTCAACATTTTCGGGATTTAACACGACTCCACCGCCCGTTGCGATTACTGCGTTTTCAAGTTGTGATGCCTTTTTGATAATGCTTTTTTCAATTTCACGGAAGCCACACTCTCCGACTTCTTCAAAAATTTTCGTAATACTTTTGCCCTGTTCTTCGACAATCATATCGTCTGTATCGTAAAATTTGCGTCCAAGTTCCTTTGCAAGACGCTTTCCGACCGTTGTTTTACCACAACCCATAAAGCCGCATAGCACTATATTCATTTTAAAATTTCCTTTCAAGTTCTATCTGCGTCTGCTCACACAAGTTCGCAATATCTTCATCTGAAAACTGCGCATTATACCATATTTTTTGAGCAGCAGCTGCTTGATAAACCAACATCGGCATTCCATACGCTATTTTTGAGCCATTGCTCTTGGCAAGACTGATAAGTTTTGTATCTTTCGGATTGTAAACCGCATCAAATATGCTCTCGCACCGTGAAATTAGACTCTCGTTTGTTGGCAATGTATCAACATTTGGATACATTCCCGCAGGTGTACCATTTAGCAACAAATCATAGTTTTCGCCACTATCTGCAAGACTTACACTAACATTATAAGTTCGCTCAATTTCGTCTGCAAGCGACTTCGCCTTTGCCTCATTTCTTGCGATTATTGTCAGTTCGCTACCCGAAATTGCAACCGCATGTGCCATCATACGAGCAACGCCACCTGCTCCGCAGAGCACAATTTTGCCTTTCAATTCAATGTTTGCCGATTTAAGCGAATAAAGCATTCCGTCATAGTCGGTATTGTATCCGACAAGTTTTTCGCCAACTCTCGTAACTGTGTTTACAGAGTTGATTTGCTTGGCTATACCTTCGAGAGAGTCGAGAAGCGAAATCACGTCAATTTTATATGGAATTGTTACATTAAAGCCATCAAATCCGCTAAATTCTTCTCGTCTTAGTCTTTCACTCGGTATTTCAAGAAGGTTATAATTCCCCTCTGCTTTTGCAAGTGAAAATAAGTTTTTATGGATAAATGGGGACATACTATGTCCGAGTGGATAACCGATTAGTGCGTAGTTCATTTTTACGCTCTCCTTTTATTTTTTCTTAAAAAAATTGAAAAAATTTAGCAAAATATATTGACAAAACTGTTATTTTAAAATATTATTTTAATAGGTAGCATATAAATTTTATCATACAAATTTTGTTTTGTCTACCACCCTACGCAAAATTATTTATAAAGGATGAAGTATAGTTATGACATTTGAGAAAGTTAGAAACGCTCTTGCAGAGCAGTTAGGTATCGACCCCGAAGAGATTACAATGGAAACCAACATCTCTGACGATTTGCAAGCAGATTCGCTCGACCTTGTTGACTTGGTTATCGATATGGAAGATGAATTTGGCGTTGAGTTCCCTGAGGACGACATCGACAGCATTAAGACAGTTGGCGACGTTGTTAACTTTATCGAAGAAAACAAATAAGATTATTTCTTAAATTAGATTAAAAGAGGCTTCTATCAAGAAGCCTCTTTTTTATTAGAACAATGTTAGTTGGTTAGTTTTTGGCAAGAAGTCGAGTACACCAAGGTTTTCAAGCGATTCAATTACTGATTTTGAAACGTTAGCAGATTGTTGGATATCTTCAATTGAAAGATATTTCTGCTTTGCTGCCGCTACTTCAAGCGCATCAGCCGCAGAACCGCCAACACCCGAGATTGATGAAAATGGAAGTCGAATTTTGCCGTCTTCCAATGAATAGATATGCGCTTTTGATTTATAGAAATCTATCGGCAAGAACTCTATTCCTCGTTCCATCATCTCGTTTACAATCTGCAAAATTGTATACGTTCCATTCTCTTTCGCAGTCGCTTTTTTATCCTTTTGCTTTTGGCGAATATCTTCAAGTGTTGCCTTGACTGATGCAAGTCCACCCATACAAATACCTGCGTCAATATCTTCGCCACGAACAGTAAAGTATGCTGCATAGTATGCCGCAGGGTGATGCACCTTGTACCAAGCAAGTCGCAATGCCGCTATCATATATGCCGCTGCGTGTGCTTTCGGGAACATATACTTAATCTTCATACAAGAGTCGATATACCATTCGGGAACGTTGTGATCTCTCATCGCTTTAAGATGGTCTTCGGTCAAAAGTTTTGTCGCTTTACCTTTACGAACAATTTCCATTATCTTGAACGCCATACTGTTTTCGACGCCCTTATGGATAAGGTAAACCATAATATTATCACGAGTTCCGATAACTTCTGAAATGTCGCAGACGCCATCACGAATAAGGTCTTGTGCGTTACCTGTCCATACGTCAGTTCCGTGTGACAATCCCGATACCTGCAACAAGTCGGAGAACGTTTTCGGTTTTGATTCAACAAGCATTTGGATTACAAAATTTGTACCAAGTTCGGGAAGTGAGAGTGTTCCTGTCGGTACTCCGATTTGCTCGGGTGTTACGCCAAGTGCTTCAGGGGACTCGAACAAACTCATAACTTTTTCGTCACTCATCGAAACTTGCATTACAGGAATTCCTGTATTCTGTTCAAGATACTTATAGATTGTCGGAACATCGTGTCCAAGTATATCAAGTTTCAAAATCGTATCGTGGATTGAGTGGAAGTCGAAGTGAGTTGTTATTGTATCGGAATTTGTTTTATCAGCAGGGTGCTGAATAGGACAAAAGTCATATACTTCCCTATCGGCAGGTACAACAACCATACCGCCAGGGTGCTGACCTGTGGTCGCTTTACTACCTGTGCAGCCCTCTGTTAGTCGTTCGAGTTCCGCTTTATTCAAACGAAGATTTCGATCTTCTGCGTAGTGTTTTACAAAGCCGAATGCAGTTTTTGATGCAACTGTTGAAATAGTTCCCGCTTTAAACACGCAACCCTCACCAAACAATGTTTCAGTATATTTATGGGCACAGGACTGATATTCGCCCGAGAAGTTAAGGTCGATATCGGGGACTTTATCGCCGTGAAATCCGAGGAACGTTTCAAACGGAATATCGTGACCGTCACGGTTCATATCAGTTCCGCAATTCGGGCA
>CADBMQ010000073.1 GCA_902795765.1 Oscillospiraceae bacterium
TGCGAGAGCTACGCTCGATATTGCGACGCTGAAATAGCGGAAAGGAAAAGTTATGGCAGATTTTAAAGCACGTTTGATAGATAAAAGTGAGTTTTCGGGTGCGAGAGCGGTTCGTGAGCGAGTTTTTTGCGACGAGCAGGGTTTTGCCCATGCAATCGAACTTGACGAATATGACGAATTTCCTGATACCGTTCGGCATATTGCGGTTTTTGACGATGGCAAAATCATCGCAACGGGACGAGTAATAAACGAAGGCAATGGCAAGGTGAAACTTGGCAGAATTGCAGTCGATAAGGAGTATCGTGGCACGGGAGTTGGCTCACTTGTGGTGCGTACACTAATCGAAGTTGCTCGTGTTTTCGAGCCTCGTGAAATCTTAATCGACTCGCAACTTCACGCAATTCCGTTTTATGAGCGACTTGGATTCAAGGCATTTGGCGAAGAGCATCCCGATGGCCATGTTATGCACAAGTTTATGCGCCTCGACAAAGACCGATATTACATTTTCGAGAAAAGTTGCGGTGCGGTTGTTTATACGATTGCAGACGGAAAGCGTATGTATCTTGTCGAGAAGATGCAAAAAGGCCATCTTTCGCTTTGCAAAGGTCATGTTGAGAATAATGAAACTGAAATTGAAACAGCAACTCGTGAGATAAGCGAAGAAACAGGACTTGCCGTTCAAATTGATACAAATTTCCGTGAGGTTATCGAGTATAGTCCGTATGCAGGTTGCAAAAAGGAAGTTGTGTTCTTTGTTGCACTTGCCGAAAGTACGCAAACAGTTGCTCAACCCGAGGAAGTCAACTCAATTTTGTGGTTGACACTTGACGAGGCACTTGAAAAACTGACATTCGATGCCGACAAAAATACGCTCAAAAAAGCAGATGAATATCTAAAATAAGCAAATCCCACTATGACAACTGTCATAGTGGGATTTTTAGTACAAAACAAAAAGGGTATTCCATTTGGAATACCCTTTAATTGACTGGTTAGTGGCAGATAGCCTGCTCTGTTTCTTTGTCGAAAAGATGAATCTTGTTCGGCTCGAAAGCAACCTTAATCTCGTCACCTGATTTAGCAGTTGTATCAGGAGATACACGAGCAATCATATTGTGACCTTCTGAATTGAGATACAAGTAGGTTTCAGCACCCATAAGTTCGGTGATTTCAACCTTTGCATCTACGATACCATCCGGGAACTCTGCAAGGAGTTTAGCCTCGTCGTGGATATGTTCCGGACGAATACCAAGGATAACTTCCTTGTCAACGTAGTTTTCAAGAGCGCCCTTCTCGTTTTTGTAAGCGGGGAGCTTAATCTTGAATTTAACACCGAGTCTGCGTTTTGTATCTTCTGAACCATACTCAACATAGAAATCATCGCCGATTTTGATAACCTTAGCGTCGATGAAGTTCATCTGCGGAGTACCGATAAATCCAGCAACAAACTTGTTGCAAGGCAAATCATAAAGATGTTGCGGAGTGTCAACCTGTTGGATAAGACCGTCTTTCATAACGCAGATACGATCAGCCATAGTCATAGCTTCTGTCTGGTCGTGGGTTACGTAGATGAAAGTAGTACCCAAACGTTGGTGAATTTGAGCCAACTCGGTACGCATCTGCGCACGAAGTTTAGCATCGAGGTTTGACAACGGCTCGTCAAGCAAGAATACTTGCGGCTCACGAACGATAGCACGACCGAGAGCAACACGCTGACGTTGACCACCTGACAAAGCCTTCGGCTTTCTTGTGAGGTATTCTTCGATACCGAGGATACGAGCAGCTTCGTCAACACGACGTTTGATCTCGTCCTTCGGAGTTTTTCTGAGTTTAAGACCGAATGCCATGTTATCATATACGGTCATATGCGGATAAAGAGCGTAGTTCTGGAAAACCATTGCAATATCTCTATCCTTCGGCGGAACATCGTTAACCAAACGGTCACCGATATATAGTTCACCTTCTGAAATTTCTTCAAGTCCGGCAATCATACGCAAAGTAGTTGACTTACCACAACCGGAAGGACCAACGAAAATCATAAATTCTTTATCTTTGATTTCGAGGTTGAAATCCGATACAGCAAGAACGCCACCTGCATATTTTTTATAAATGCTTTTAAGGGACACCTGTGCCATTTTCTATTCCTCCTAAACTGATCTCTCTAATCGAGACTTACACAACAATATATTATCACAACTTCTGCTTAATTGCAACAGTAAATTTGATAAAATTTTGCCCAAAAAACCGATAAATATACCTATGCAGGCACAATATTTGTCATAGTGCATAAAGATAAAAGCTGTTATTTGTGCAATGAATACAAATATAAAGTAAAAATTGCAAAATAGTGATATGTGAACTAATTGTAAACTTTTTCTTCGGTTTCAGTCAGATAACGGCATTCGCCGACTTCGAGTGAATCATCAAGCAAAATCTCGCCAATGGCAACTCTTTTCAGCGTTACAATTCTGTTTGAAACTGCACCTGCCATTCGCTTGATTTGGTGGTATTTACCCTCGTGGATAGTGATTTTCACTTTAAGTCTGTCGCTCGAAAGCAACTCCACTTCGGCAGGGGAAACCACATCTCCGTCTGCAAGTGTCATACCCGACCGCCATTTTTCTGCCATTTCATCAGTCAACGGCTCGACAAGAGTGGCGATATATTGCTTTGACACCTTTCGCTTCGGACTTGCCGCATTGTGGACAAAATTGCCGTCATCGGTTATGATTACAAGGCCTGTTGTATCCTTATCAAGTCTGCCGACTGTAAAAAGTTCTTTTCTGCGCATGTTTTCGGGCAGAATATCATAAACCGATTTTTCCTTGCCGTCCGACGAGCAGACAACACCCTCGGGCTTGTTCATCATAATGTAAATACGCTCTCTAATAACAAGTTCACATCCGTCGAGTGTCACACAGTCGCATTCGGTGTCTACCTTTGTATTCGGAGTGCGGACAACTTGTCCGTTAAGCGTCACACGGGCTCTGCGAATGGCCTTGTCTGCATCGTTTCTATTAAGGCAACAAATGTTGCCGAGCAGTCTGTCAAGCCGTAAATATGCCATAAAAACACATCCTTTAATTTAAAAACCTTTCATAAATCCGTCCAATTCGGTCGAGTGAACATCTCCACCGATTATGTTGCCGTCAAGCACCATAAGACAAGCGTAAACATTGTCGTCATTTTTGTAATTTGTGATGTGGACTGTATATAAATCCACCGTTTTCCCTTTGTATGGAGCAAGGTCGAAATCCTGTGCTTTTTGCAAATCATTGTATGCGGAGTAAACCTCGTCAAACTCGCTTGGCACAATGGTCTGCTTGTGAGTTTCGCTCTGCATATCACACTCATACCCGTGCGACTGCAAAAAAGACTGCCTGTCCTCAGGAGTTGACACAGTTAGCCCTTGAACATCTGCTGATGATACAACCGCTGCAACAACCACAAGAGCGACTGCCACCAAAAATAGCGGAACGATGATGAGATAACCTTTTCTAACCTTTGCCGTAAACGAAATCATAAAAACCTGTCCTTTCTTTTTACCATAGTAGATTATATGAAAGGACAGGCATTATTTATTACATTAACAAGTTGTTATTGTGCGTCGAAGAAAGCCGAGAAAGCACGATAAGCCATATAAAGGTCGAATTTTGAGATAACTTCAAACGGTGCGTGCATTGAAAGAACGGGCACACCCAAATCGACTGTATCAACGTCAAGGTTTGCGATATATGCGGCAACTGTTCCGCCACCACCTGCGTCAACCTTACCGAGTTCTCCTGTCTGCCAAACAACTTCGTTGTCGTTGAGAAGTTTGCGGATATATCCCATATACTCAGCACTTGCGTCCGAAGAGCCTGATTTACCGTGAGAGCCTGTGTATTTTGTGATAACGACACCGCCATTGATAACTGACGAGTTGTTCGACTCGAAAACATCGGGGAATGTCGGATCAAAAGCGGCATTAACGTCTGCCGACAAGCATTTTGATTTTGCGAGAACTCTCCAACCGTCTGCACCGTTAGCACGAGCCAAATCGTAAACAAAGTTTTTGAGATAGTCGGATTGCAAACCTGTGTTGCCGTCCGAACCGATTTCCTCTTTGTCGGTAAGCACGGTTATAACTGTCTTGGCAGGAGCTTTTGCGTTGATAGCCGCCATCATAGCGGGGTACGAGCAAACACGGTCATCGTGACCGTAGCCACCAACAAGTGAGCGATCGAAACCGATGTCGCAAACTTCACCTGCGGGTACAACCGACAACTCTGCCGAGATGAAATCGCTTTCGATGATGCCATATTTTTCATTGAGAATGCTCATAATATTGAGCTTAACCGACTCGCTTTCCTCGTCATCGTTGAACGGACGAGAGCCGATAAGCACATTCAATTCTTCGCCACGAATGAGTTGACCGGGTGTGCGTTTGTACTGCTCCTGAGCCAAGTGAGGGAGAAGGTCTGTAATAACAAATTTCGGGTCTTCTTTCTTGTCACCGATAGCAACGTCAACAACAGTTCCGTCTGCTTTGATAACAGTACCGAAAAGTGCAAGGGGTACAGTCGGCCATTGATATTTTTTGATACCGCCGTAGTAGTGAGTCTTGAAATATCCAAGTTCGCCCGATTCATAAAGCGGATTTGCTTTAAGGTCGATACGAGGTGAGTCAACGTGAGCGGCTGCAATCATAACACCGTTTGTTATCGGCTGTGTACCGATAACTGCGAGAATAACTGCCTTGCCACGATTGTTTAGATAAACACGTTCGCCTGCTGAATACTTTTTGTCGGGGTCAAATTCGGTAAATCCGTTTTTAGTAGCGAGTTCGATTGCATTTTTAACAAACAAACGTTCGGTACGTGAGTGGTCGAGAAAATCGGCATAATTCTTTGCAAAATCAGAGATCTGTTCCAAATCTTCTTTACGTGCTTTGAGATAGCCGTTTTTGTTTTGTTTAAAAAGTTTTTCCTTTAATTCTTTTGATTTACTTGTTTCGCTCATTGCGAATCATCCTTTCCATAATATAACTCGTTATATTTTTGTTCAACTTTAAGCACACGATTGACATAACTCTCGGTGTCGGAACAAGCTTCGGGGAATTTGTCGATATGCTTTCCGTCGGACGAATATTCGGGATTTTCGAGCCACGCACTCACATTTCCCTGACCTGCGTGGTATGCGGCAATCGCCTCTTTCCAACTACCGAAAGTCTGGTAGTCGATACTGAGCAGAAGTGTGCCGTATTTTATGTTGGCTTCGGGATTGTTTATGTCGTCAGTTTCCAAAATGTTGTCGCCTTTGTATTTCGACTTAACCCAAGTGAACGACTCGGGCAGAAGTTGCATAAGTCCTCTCGCACCGACTGATGATTTGGCGTTGGGGTCGAACGAACTTTCGCATTTTATAACTGCAAAAATGAGCTGTTCGGGAACACCGAACTCTTTTGAGTATTTCTCAACAAAGTCGGCATATTTAACGGGATACAACCATCGCTGAAACTGGTCAAAACTTTTGTATCCACCGTATATTAGTATGGCAATAACCGCCAGAAATATAAACGCTTTGAACAGTTTTCTCAAACCGTTTTCATCCTTTCAATAGTTTTTGAAATTTTTTCTGCAATCTGTTCGGGTGTGCTATCTCCCGAATTGTCAATCAAAACTGCATTGTGGTCGATATAATACTGCGTTGAAAGACCTGCTTTCATACGAACATTTGCACTATCAATCTCAATGCCGTCACGCATCATAATTCGTTGTCTGCGAACATCGTCATTCGCACAAATCGCAAAAATAATGTCGCAATTTTTGTCAAGACCACTTTCAAAAAGTTGCGGAGCATCTAAAACTGCAATTTTGCCTTGACTTACAGTATCGTCAGCGATTTTCAACATCTCTTTAACGATTGCGGGGTGTGTGATGCTATTCAGTAAATCGGTTTTCTCACGAGAGCAGAAAGCCGATTTCGCAAGTGCCGAGCGATCGAGTGTGCCGTCACTTGTCAAAATTTGCTTGCCGAAAGCCTTTGAAAGAGCAGTAAGACAATCGGCATTATTAACGGTTTCACGAGCGATTTTGTCGGCATCAATAATAACATATCCGTGATTTTTGAGTTCACAGCAAACAACAGATTTGCCCGAACCCGTCTGCCCTGTAATGCCGATAATCACAACGATTCACCTCTTATAATGTAATCTTTTCAAAACCTGCCGCACGCAAAAGACGGTTCAAAACTGCAAGTCCGACACCGCTACTGTCGGGGCAACGAGCGAAAACAGTTTTCGCACCCATTTCGTCTGCAAGTCGCAGATAGCCAAATATATTGTGCGCCTGTGCCTCGCCGTCAGTCGCCTTGCCGAAACAAAGACTGCGAACTTCAAGCGATTGCTCATCTTCTTCAAAGCAGAGAGCAAGGTCGGAACTTTCTGCGTGTTTATTAACATAATCGCAAAAGCCGTCGCCCTCAACAATAATTACACGAGCCTTCGGGGAATAATGCTTGTATTTAAGTCCGGGAGATAGGACTTTTCTATCACTTCCAAGCGGATTTAATACCGCATCGTCAATTTTAATTTTACCGATAGCCTCTTCAATCTGTTCAACTGTGACAAAACCCGGTCTAAGCAAAACAGGAGGTTCAGTTGTCATCAACATAATCGTCGATTCAACACCACATTCGCAGTCATCGCCGTTAATGATCGCTTCAACTCTGCCTGTGAGATCGTTTACACAATGTTGTGCAGTTACAGGACTCGGAGAGCCCGATAAATTTGCGCTCGGAGCGGCAATCGGAACACCTGCCGATTTAATTAGTGCTTTCGCAGTCGGGTGTGACGGCAAACGAATAGCCACAGTCGGCATACCACAAGTGACTTCGTTCGGCACTAAATCCGACTTTTTCATAATGAGCGTGAGTGGACCGGGCCAATATTTTTCTGCAAGAACACGAGCCTTATTTGGGACACACTCGACCAACCTATCAAGTTCGTCAATCTCGCTTATGTGAACTATCAGCGGATTGTCTGCCGCTCTGCCTATTGCAGAGTAAATTTTAAGACAAGCCTTGCCGTCAAGTGCGTTTGCACCAAGTCCGTAAACCGTTTCGGTCGGGAATGCGACAAGACCGCCGTTTTTAATTATTTCACCTGCCGACTGTATTCCATCGTCAGTATTTGGTAGAATTTTAGTTTGCATCTTGCTCACTGCTTTTCAATTTTTCTGCACGGTCTGCGGCAATAAGTGCGTCAATTATCTCGTCAAGGTCGCCGTTCAAAATCTGTTCGAGTTTATAGAGTGTAAGACCAATTCGGTGGTCGGACACACGGGATTGTGGGAAATTGTAGGTTCTAATTCGTTCACTTCTGTCGCCCGAGCCGACTTGCAATTTTCTGTCGGCTGCGATTTCTTGTTGCTGTTCACGCATAACCTTGTCGTAAATTCGTGAACGCAAAATTTTCATAGCCTTATCTTTGTTTTTGTGTTGCGAACGCTCGTCCTGACACTCAACAACAGTACCTGTCGGAATGTGTGTGATACGGATAGCAGACTCGGTTTTGTTGACGTGCTGACCACCTGCACCACCACTTCGGTAGGTGTCTATCTGCAAGTCAGCAGGGTTGATGTCAACTTCGACTTCTTCTGCTTCGGGAAGCACTGCAACTGTAA
>CADBMQ010000074.1 GCA_902795765.1 Oscillospiraceae bacterium
ACTTAGTGTTACTACCCATTTTTCATTTATTAAAAACTGCCACTTGATCCGCCATGTGTCGTTCCGGACGATCCTGTATGAGTACTCGAACCACCATTATTTTTTGGTATTTCCGTTCTTGTAACGTTACTATATAAATACATATCGTTTTGCGAAGTGATAACCATACTTCCATCACGAGTATAATTTGATGCACTATTATTGAATCTGACGGTTTTAAGTTTTGCTTTCATATTAGAAACAATAACAAATGCAATAATAAATGCAAGTAAAACTGCGCCACCATAGTAGATTACATACGTTTTTAAATCCTTCGGCTTATCACCAATATCGTATGCTTTACCGGTTACATTATAATGAGATATGTATTCGTCACATTGTTCGGCGAATGTTAAAAATGCGTTAAAATAATTAGCATCTTTCAAATCAGGGATTATTTTATCAGTAATCTGCTCTTGTCCGTAATCAGTAAAAATATTTATACATTTACCTGTTGTGGAAATAGCCCATTTACGTTCGCTCATACTGATAGTAAAAATAATACCATCTTTTGTTGTGCCTTGGCCATATCCGTTATAATCGTAAAAATCATCAGCAAAAGCCTGAGCTGTTTTTCCATTCATTGTGTTTGCCGTCACGATAACAACGTCACATTTTTGGCGGTAGCTTATTTCGGCTAACTTAACAGACAACTCTTTGAATTCTTGGTTTGAAAGCAAATTAGCACTATCAACTAAATATGGCTTTGCCAATTCGTCGGCGTTAACTGATACCGAAAGTGGTAAACAAGCCAAAAGCACAATGGCAAAAATTAAATTGAAAACCTTTTTCATCACATTGCACCCCCAACTTAGTTAAAAAACAAAAAGAAAACTAATGCAACGAGTGCAACAGATAATCCACCCGCAAGTGACAAAAGCCAACGCCAATATGCACCTTTGTCACAAGGCAGATTGCCGACAAATTTGCCTGTTTGACCATTCATAGCGAACAAATACTTTTCGCCATTCCAAGTCGTGTTAAGCAACCAAACAGGATATAAAGCATATTTGGCTTTACCATTAGAAATCTGTACCGATGAATTTTCCGGAACAACGGTTTGATACCCTTCAACTGTTGCTGCAAACGCAGCCTCGGTGCTATTTTTTACACGTTCATTAGCACGATTAATGCTCTGCTCAGCGTCAACATCATATTTATCAGCAAGATAACCAGACAAATATGCAGTTTGAAAGTCAACGGCTTCTGAAAAATCAAACGGCTCTATTGACTCCATCAAATCGTCGGGCATTGTTGTCGAACCATCAACCGGAACATGATCGAAAGAAATATCACCGATACGGTTTGCGAGATAGTGCGAAGTTTCGGTGTATCTGTAATCTCTATCGCTCCATGTGCGAACACGAGTACAACGATAGTTTACATTTGCGTGAGAATCGCAATCAAACAACCAAAAAGGAACATAAATTCCCTTTATTTCATCAATGTGATTTTGATCTTTGAAAACTTTCGGCAGAAGCTTTTTGTTTGATAAATGATTTAAAAATGCTTCTTTTGCCGCCTTTTTATCAAGCTTAAACGGAATAACATAATCGGGTTTAAGCATACCTGATAAACGACCTTTTAATATTACAGGATTTCCACAATATGGGCAAGAAGTCGCAGCCGTATTTTCATCAGAAACAATTTCGCCGCCACAAGAATCGCAAGTATAAACCATCATATTATCGGTTTCGCCTTGCTCCCACTCATTACCGGCTTTTGTGTCCCAATTTAAATTATCAGGTTCTTGATTATTAAGCGTTTCATCATATCCTTTAAGCGTCTCAACATCGAATTCTGTATCGCAATATGGACATACCATTTTTTGAGATGCACTATTAAATTCGATTTGACCGCCACAATTAGGACATTTATATTGAATCATTTCAGACATAAATTTGTCCTTTCGTTAAATGTTATTATTGACGAGGTTTACCGCAATTCTGGCAAAACTTACCAGAATTAGTTGTACCACACTCACAAGTCCAATCACCAAGTGGTTTTTGTTTACCACAGTTTTGGCAGAAATTGCCTGTATTTGTAGTGCCACATTCGCAAGTCCAAGACTGGTCAACCGGTTTTGATTTGCCACAGTTTTGACAGAACTTACCTGTGTTTGTTGTACCACACTCGCAAGTCCAACCATTGGCAGAAGCATTTGCTTGCTGATTTTGTTGCATAGGTTGTTGAGCTTGTTGCTGTTGTCCCATTGCAAACATATTTGCAACATTAGCGCCACCAGCTTGTTGTGCCATTCCCATGCCCATAA
>CADBMQ010000075.1 GCA_902795765.1 Oscillospiraceae bacterium
TATAGCCCTTATCGCCACCGTTGAATTTAAGTCCACCGCCGTTGTTCGGAACAGTGTACTGAGACCAGTCAACCAAAATGCCTGACTGACCAGACTGAGTTGTAGCCTGAGTCGGAATGATTGTACTGCAAAACAAAACTGACATCATCATTGTTAATGCAAGTACAGCGGACAGAATTTTTTTCATGTTAATCCTCCTAACATATTTACGGTATTACAAAATAAGATAATCCCGCATTATTTCGTATTAAGTATATCATTATATTTGTAGAATTTCAATAACATTTTCGCAAAAAAATACCCCTTTTACTAATGTTTGTATAAATTAAATAAAAATTACCTTTCGCTTTTGTTCAAAATAAATTAAAGGCTTTTTTGTTTGTTGACAAAAAAACTTATATATGGTATATTTTCATTGTAGGAATACAATTTTTAAATGAAAGGATTTTCACTATGGCAAATTCTACCGGCATTGCGGGTACTGTTTTCAGAGCAAACCCGATTTTGCGTAAAGTTGAAAAGAGAACTTTTAACGCAGAAGCCAAACCCCAAAAAACTGCAACATACGCAGGTGTTTTTGGTAAAACCTTTTTCTTTATTATTTTAATGTTTGTCGGTATGGCATCAACTGTTGTTCTCGATAAGACAGTGTTCGCTTCATATCCGCACGGATCGATGGTTGTAAACGGTGTGACTGTTTCATACTGCATTCCCGAACTTCTTTTGTATGCTGTTTCGCTCGTTTTACTCATTATAACTGCTATTTTGGGTAACTTTTGGGTGTCTGCCGCTCCTGTTTTGGGTATCATTTACAGTTTGTCGCAAGGCTATATGCTCACAATGACATTCAAATTCGTTCCGCAGTATCGTGAAGTCGGTGTTGCCGCAATCGCTGTTACTGCTTTGATTGTTTTGGTTATGGCTGTGCTTTATTTGGCTCGTATAATCAAGGTAACTGAAAAGTTCCGCTCGATTATGCTTACTGCTTTTGTTGGCGTTATCGCTGCTTCGGTGCTCGGCATTGCGTTCTCGTTCATCCCTGCAACAAAGCAGTTTATGTCTGCCCTTCAAAACAACCTTCCGCTTTCAATCGGTATCTCGGTTGTTATGATTGTTATCGTTTCGATGGTTTTGCTTTCTGACTTTGACGTTATCGAACGCACAGTTAAACACGGTATGCCCCGTAAATACGAGTGGGGTGCCGCTCTCGGTCTTACATTTACAGTCGTATGGTTGTATTTGAAAGTTTTGGGACTTCTCGCAAAACTCAAAAAAGCTAACTAATAAATCGTTTGCATTTTAAAAGTGGACTGCATAATGCAGTCCACTTTTTGTTTTGTCTATTTACTTTTGCTCCAAGATATGTCTTGCAACGCATACACCACTTGCACTTGCGTGGGAGAGTGAGTGAGTTATACCACTACAATCGCCTATTACAAACAAGCCTTTGTGACGGGTTTCGAGGTTTTTGTCGATTTCGACTTCCATATTATAGAACTTGACCTCAACACCGTAAAGCAATGTGTCATCGTTTGTGGTACCGGGTGCGATTTTGTCGAGTCGGTACACCATTTCGATGATGCTGTCGAGAATTCTCTTCGGGATAACCAAGCTCAAATCGCCGGGAGTTGCGTTCAATGTCGGACGAACAGTACACTCTGCAAGACGCTTTTCGGTCGAACGTTTACCACGAATTAAGTCGCCGAAACGCTGAACCATAACTCCACCGCCAAGCATATTCGACAAACGTGCAATGCTTTCGCCATACTCGTTCGAGTCCTTGAACGGATAGGAGAAATGTTTCGAAACCAAAAGTGCAAAGTTTGTATTTTTTGTCTGCTTTGCAGGATCTTCGTAACTATGTCCGTTTACAGTTACGATGCCGTTTGTGTTTTCGTTAACTACTGCGCCTTTCGGGTTCATACAGAAAGTACGAACCAAATCCTCGTAGGTTTCGGTTCTGTACACGATTTTACTCTCATAGAGTTCATCGGTCAAGTGAGCGAAAATCTCCATCGGAAGTTCAACACGCACACCGATGTCAACACGGTTTGAAGTTGTCGGGATTTCCATATCACGGCAAACCGACTCCATCCACTTACTACCGCTTCTACCTGCCGAGATGATGCACTTTTCTGCACAGATTTCGCCATCGGGAGTCACGATTTTATACCCGCCGTCAATCTTCTCGACCGACTGCGCAGGTGTCAAAAAGCGGAACTCAACCTTATCTTCAAGCACCTTGAACATATTTTCAAGCACAACATAGTTGATGTCCGTTCCGAGATGGCGAACTGACGCTTCAAGCAAATGCAAACCGTTCTGCAAGCAGAGTGTTTTGATTTTGCTGTTGGCGGTTGTGTATAGCTTTGTGCCTTCCCCGCCCATTTCAAGATTTATCTTGTCAACATACTCCATAAGCTCGGTTGCTTTTTTCTCGCCGATGTACTCGTGTAAAGTACCACCAAACTCGTTTGTGATATTATATTTACCGTCTGAAAATGCACCTGCACCGCCAAATCCATTCATAATTGCACAGGTTTTGCAGCCGATACAGGATTTAATCTTCTCACCGTCTATCGGGCATTTTCTTTTTGCGAGCGGATTACCGCTTTCCAAAACCACTATTTTAAGGTCGTAACGTTCTTTTGTGAGTTCGTATGCAGAAAAGATACCGCCAGGACCTGCCCCGATTATTGCAACATCATACATTTAAATCACTCCTGTTTATTCGTTCCTGCCCGATCTGCTCATCAGCCGAACAGGAGCATCATTTATATCCCCATTGTTATAAATAATATTATAACATTCGTTCACTATCGGCATTTCAACGCCGTATTTGTCGGCGAGCTTCTTTGCCGATTCGGTCGCATAATAACTCTCGACAGTCATTCCAACCTTTTTCAAAGCCTCGTCAACACTAAGTCCCGTGCCGAGCAACTGACCAAATCGTCTGTTTCGGCTGTGACGAGATGTGCAAGTCACAATCAAGTCGCCAAGCCCCGAAAGACCTGCAAATGTTTTAACATTCGCTCCCATTTTAACACCGAGCGAGCCTATTTCACTAATGCCTCTTGTGATTAGAGCGGCAATCGAGTTGTCGCCAAGACCAAGTCCGTCACAAATACCCGCCGCCATTGCGATTACATTTTTGAGTGCCGCTCCCGTTTCAACTCCGATAACATCCAAGTTGGTGTAGATACGGAAGTTTTCGTTCATCAAAGCGTTTTGCACCGTCAATGCCGCAGACTCATCATCACTCGCCACAACAACGCAAGTTGTCATCTTGCGTGCGACCTCCTCTGCGTGGGACGGACCCGACAAAACAACGATTTTGTTGTTCGGCAGAGCTTCGGCAATAACCTGCGAAAAACGGCGTAATGTCGTTTTTTCAAAACCTTTCGCAACGCTTACTATCACGGCTCCGTCTGCCAAATCCTCATCACGAAGCATTTTTGCATTTTCTTCGACAGCAAAAGACGGTGTTGCGATTATGATTATATCCGAACCTTTAATCTGCGATTTATCAGTTGTCGCCAAAATCTCGTTCGGGATTTTCACTTCTTTCAAAAGCGGAGTTGTTCGGGTTTGGTTGATAAATGCAATTTCATCTTCAAACTTGCCCCAAAGCACAGTTTCTGCCGAGCAATCGTTTGCGAGCATTGCAAGAGCCGTACCCCAACCGCCTGAACCTAAAACACTAACTTTCATAAATTATTTCTCCTTTTTTGAAGAAATGCGTTTTTCTTCGCCACGAATAAGTCTACCGATATTTGCTCTATGCGAAATCACAACAATCAGCGAAAATAATGCCGCCCAAACAACGATTGCCGACTTTTGCGAAAGACCGAACAAGCGGAAAGTGTATGCTGTGTTGGAGTTGTAGAGGAAAAATGTCGAAATCGGCAAGCTGATTGCCGCAATGATAGAAGAAATCGACACGATTTTAGTTATTGCAAGAAGTATTCCGAAAGTCGAAAGTGCGATTATAAGCACTCGCCAGTCGACGATAAGGAAGATACCTGCAAGCGTTGCCACACCCTTACCGCCTTTAAACGAGAAGTAGAGCGGAAAAATATGACCTACGATGCAGAAAAGTCCTGCGAGATATGCAAAATAGAGCGGGTCTATAATTCCGTCAAGATTTTGACCGAAAACATTTTTCACAACAATGAGCAACAGATATTTACCGATTGCAGCGGTAACTGCACCCTTCAAAAAGTCGCAAATGAAAGTCAAAATTGCAGGTTTTTTTCCTGCGGTACGCAAAACGTTTGTCATACCTGCGTTACCACTTCCGTGTTCACGAACATCGGTATTTGCATAGTGGCGTGTGAAAATTATCGCAAAATTCACACTTCCGCACAAATAACTGATAATCGCCAAAACAGCGGTACAAATAACTATCGAATAAATCATATTCTGCATCCTTTCAATTTATCCGTCATTTCTTTCTCTAATAATAAATCTCACGGGCGTACCTTCAAGTCCGAAAGTTGTACGGATTTGATTTTCAAGGTAACGCTGATACGAAAAATGGAAAAGTTCCGCTCTGTTGCAGAACAAAACAAAGGTTGGCGGACAGGTTTGAGCCTGTGTCATATAGTAAATTTTGAGTCGCTTGCCCTTGTCAGACGGCGGTTGAACTCTTGCCGTGGCATCTGCTAAAATGTCATTTAGCTTACCTGTTGAAATACGCATACTGTTCTGCTCACGCACGAACGCAATCAGCTCGAACAGGCGGTCAATTCGCTGACCTGTTTTTGCCGAGATGAAGATAATCGGTGCATACGACATAAACGAAAAGTCGTTCATCAGCTTTTTGCGATATGCGTCCATCGACTTGCCGTCTTTCGCATAGGCGTCCCACTTATTCACCGCAATTATGCACCCCTTACCGCCCTCGCAAGCGAGTGAGGCAACCTTCGAGTCCTGCTCGGTGAAGCCTTCGAGTGCATCTATCATTATAACGCACACATCTGCACGGTCAACCGCCGCCTGTGCACGCATTACGCTGTATTTTTCAATTCGGTCGTTTACCTTCGACTTACGACGAAGTCCCGCAGTATCAATAAACGTGAACGAGCCGAACTTATTATCGAGGTCAAAGTCAACCGTATCTCTCGTTGTGCCTGCTATATCCGAAACAATAGTGCGGTTACTTCCGGAAATGTGGTTGATGAGCGAGGATTTGCCAACATTCGGCTTGCCGATAACTGCAACCGAAATTCGTTCGTTTTCCTCATTTTCTTCGTCATCAAACGAAAGATGTTCGTATACTCTGTCGAGCAAATCTCCCGTTCCGTGACCGTGAACTGACGAAACTGCAACGGGTTCGCCAAGTCCGAGATTAAAGAATTCGTAAAATTCGAGCGGAACATCGCCAATTTGGTCACACTTGTTTACGCACAAAATTACA
>CADBMQ010000076.1 GCA_902795765.1 Oscillospiraceae bacterium
ACCATAATGTTTAAGCAATTCAACAGCCGAACCCGACATACCATACTCATCATTCATACCAATTCTAACAACCTTTGTCGGACAGTTTTCAGAAAGTGATTCACAAACTGCGCTTCCAAGTCCACCATTGATTGAATGCTCTTCTGCAACGATGACATTACCTGTCTTTTTAGCAGACTCAATGATAATATCTTTATCCAAAGGCTTAATAGTGTGAATATTGATAACTTCTGCACTAACACCTTTTTCTGCAAGTATATCAGCAGCGATTTTCGCTTCATTTACCATAAGTCCTGTTGCAACGATTGTTACATCTTTACCATCACGAAGTTTAATTCCCTTACCCGGAACAAACTCGTATGTTTCTTCATCGTTGAAAATCGGAACAGCAAGTCTGCCAAATCTCAAATAAACAGGACCGTCAATTTCAGCTGCAGCAATTGTCGCAGCCTTTGCTTCAACAGCATCAGCCGGGTTAATAATTGTCATACCCGGGATAGTTCTCATCAAAGCGATATCCTCGTTACATTGGTGAGTAGCACCATCTTCTCCAACTGAAACACCCGCATGAGTTGCACCGATTTTCAAGGGTAAGTGCGGATAGCCGATAGAGTTTCTAATCTGTTCGTACGCTCTACCTGCTGCAAACATAGCAAAGCTTGATGCGAATACTTTTTTGCCTGTGCTTAATAATCCAGCTGCAATACCTATCATATTGCCTTCTGCAATACCACAATCGACAAATTTATCAGGATATTCTTTTTTGAAAACACCTGATTTTGTTGCTGCTGCCAAATCAGCATCCATAACAATCAAATTATCATATTTTTTGCCGAGTTCTAACAAACCCTGTGCATAACCCTCACGTGTAGCGAGTTTCTTTACTTCACTCATCTCTTATACCTCCAACTCAGCCAAAGCGTCTTTCAATTCAGACATAGCAGTCTCATACTCTTCTGCATTCGGAGCCTTACCATGCCAGCCAACTTGACTCTCCATAAAGGAAACACCTTTACCTTTAATCGAGTTTGCAACAATACAAGTAGGTTTGCCTTTACATTCACGAGCTGCTTTATATGCAGATTCAATTTGGTTGAAATCATGACCATCAATAGTAATTACATTCCAGCCAAATGCTTCAAACTTTTTATCAACAGGATGCGGCGATACAACTTCATCAATAGTACCATCTATCTGCATTTTGTTGTAGTCAACATACGCAACAAGGTTATCAAGTTTATTAAATCCGGCAAACATTGCTGCTTCCCAAACCTGACCTTCTTCGATTTCACCATCACCGAGAATTGTGTAAACACGATAGTCTTCATTGAATTTTTTTGCTGCCAAAGCCATACCAACTGCGGCTGAAATACCTTGACCGAGCGAACCTGTGCTCATATCAACACCAGGAGTATGTTTCATATCCGGGTGACCTTGGAGCATTTTGCCAATTTTACGCAAATCCTTTATCTCACTTTCAGGAAAATAGCCTTTCAAAGCGAGTGTAGCATAAAGAGCAGGAGCAGCGTGACCTTTTGAAAGAACAAGACGATCTCTATCTTGCATTTTTGGATCTTTGGGATCAATATTCATTTCACAGTTGTACAAATATGCGAGTACATCTGCGATAGAAAGCGATCCACCCGGGTGACCTGCTTTTGCATTGAAAATGCCGTCTACAATGTGCATTCTCTCTTTAACAGCAAAAATTTTTAATTGCTTTTCTTTTACATTATCCATTACTGAAACCATTCCTTTCATATTACGATCTGGATATTGTACTTATATTTACAGTCATATCGACTGTTAAAACCTTTTTAATATACTTTCCATAAACTCTGCAACTGCACCATCATTTGCTGTTTTTTCACAAATATAAGATGCGTATTTTGCAACGTCATCGGGTGTATTTTTTACAACTGCACTCTCGTATGCACATTCCAACAAACCTATATCGTTATAATAATTCCCGATTGAAAAAGTATTTTGGCGTGGAATTCCATAATAATCAGCAAGTTCAAGCAACGCTGTGCCTTTAGAAATTCCTTTTCCTACCATCTCTAAAAACAATTCTGAAGTATCGACAAACTCAAAATCTTCGTATGTTTTTGCGAATGCTTGTTTTCTAACATTATCAATACTCTGCTTTTCATCAGTCATCAATGCCTTATTCCATTCTAATGCATAAATATCTGAAAAGCAAGTACAAATATAATCAATTCCAACATAATCAAGATGATTTTTTAAAACTCGATTAGGATTTACAACATAGATAGCTCTTTTACTATATATCTCTGCCGAAATGGTTGGATTATTATTATAAAGCTCTATGACTGCATCTTTTGCAGAAGTTGGAAGTGGATGAGACTTAATTATTGAATCATTTTCATAGTCAAAAAGTGTATGACCATTGTTAACTATTGCCGGTGTTTTTGTGGGCAACAAATCGTATACAGATCGTGCGGCATCAATTCCACGTCCAGAAGCAATAACAAACTTACCACCATTATCAGTAAAATACTTTATAATATCAAGATTTGCCTGTGGAATACTATTATGATTTTCAAATAATGTGCCGTCCAAATCAGCGGCAATTATCACATTGTCAAATCTTGCCATTATATCTTACCTTAATTTTATTTAAAAACCCTGTAAAATACGAAGGTAGTTTACTTTCAAACTCCATATACTCGCCATTCGGATGTATAAAACCAATCGTTTTCGCGTGTAGACACTGCCCTTCAAACATCTTTACAGGTTTACCACCATACAAATCATCACCTGCGACAGGTTTACCTATGTATGCCATATGGACTCTAATTTGGTGTGTTCTTCCCGTTTCGAGTCGAAGTCGAACATAAGTAAAATCGCCAAATCGTTCTAAAACTTTATAATGAGTCACTGCATTTTTAGAATTGTTATCAGTAACCGCCATACGTTGTCTATGAATCGGGTGTCTGCCTATTGGGGCATTAATAGTTCCTTCGTCATCTTTAATATTACCACAAACAATTGCCTCATACTCTCGCTTAAAAGAATGAACTTTTATCTGCTCTGCAAGTAATTTATGAGAGTTATCATTCTTTGCGACAATTAATAAACCACTCGTGTTTTTGTCAATTCTATGTACAATTCCAGGACGGATTACACCATTTATACCCGAAAGAGAATCGCCACAATGATAAAGCAAAGCATTAACAAGAGTTCCGTCAGGATTTCCGGGAGCGGGATGAACCACCATACCCTTGGGCTTGTTTACAACAAGTAAATCATCATCTTCATAAACGATATCAAGCGGAATGTTTTGTGGTTGCGCTGTACAATCGACAGGCTCCGGAATAGTTATATCTATTGCATCGGAGAGTTTTAATTTGTAATTTTTCTTGACAGTTTTGCCGTTTACAAGTACTTCTCCATTTTCAATCAATGAAATTATAGAATTTCTTGATAAATCTTCGATGTTTTCGGCTATAAATTTGTCAACACGCTCTCCGACAACAGTTGAAATAAGTTGCAATGTATCAGCCATTTTTCTTTTTCACCGATTTAACAGTATCGACTAAAAGATAAAGCACAATTAGTCCACAGCCTATTGTTACAAAACAATCTGCAACATTAAAGACATAGAAATTGACAAATTTAACGTCGATAAAGTCGATAACATATCCTCTTCCTACTCTATCAATCATATTGCCGATTCCACCACCTATAATCATCGTAAAAGCTGTTGTAAGCAATTTTGAATCGGATTTTTTCACCATTAAATACACTAATAGGGCGATAATCACAACTGTTGTCAGCACCATGAAAACCCATCTATGATTAGCAAACATTCCAAATGCAGCGCCTTTATTCATAACATAAGTAAAATCAAGTACATTTGGAATTATTGATGTGCTTTTTATCGGTGCAAGGTAAAAGAGAGAAAGAATTTTCGTCAACTGATCAGCCAATGTAATTATAACTACTGCTACAAGCACAAAAAGCCGTTGTTTACGCATTTCTTTCTCTCCCTAATATTGTTATTATTTTAAAATTTCTGCACAACGTTTGCAGACAGTCGGGTGATCGTGGTCACAGCCAACTGTATCACTGTATGTCCAGCAACGTTCACATTTTTCGCCATCTGCGTGTGTTACTGTCACGCCAACTCTGTCACCTTTGTGTTCTCCGCCTTCGCCCTTTATGAGTTCAACGTCGGATACAATGCAAAGAGATGCGAGTTCTGCCTTAAATCCATCGAGCAAATCGTAATCTGCATCAGCAAAGATTTGAAGTTTTGCTTCAAGAGACGAACCGATAACTTTTGCATTACGAGCAAGTTCGAGTGCTTTCTTAATATCTTCACGAATTTGTTCGAGTTGTTGATATTTTTCTTTGATTACTTCATCATCTGCAATAAGATTTGTTTTCGGAATATCGTTAAAGACGATATTTTCAACATTCTTATCCTCAGTATGAGGCATATAATTCCAAATTTCATCCGCAGTGAAAGAAAGAATCGGAGCAAGAATAAGTGTCAAAGTATCCAAAATCTTGTAGATAGCAGTTTGTGCTGAACGTCTTGAAAGGCTATCTGCTTTTTCAACATACAAACGATCTTTCAAAATATCAAGATAGAAGTTAGACATATCAACTACACAGAAATTATGAACTGCGTGATAAATGATGTGATACTCGAAGTTGTCATAAGCTTCATTAACTTTCTTAATAAGGTCATTTGTAAGCATAAGAGCATATTTATCAAGTTCAAACAACTCGTCATCCGAAACCATATCCTTATTAGGATCAAAGTCATTCAAGTTACCAAGAATAAAACGAGCTGTGTTTCTAATCTTACGATAACTTTCCGACAACTGTTTCAAGATACCATCAGAAATACGAACATCTGCGTGATAGTCAGTTGAAGCAACCCAAAGACGAAGAATATCTGCACCATATTTCGGGATAATATCGTCAGGAGCAATAGTGTTACCTATTGATTTAGACATCTTCTTACCTTCGCCATCAACTACCCAACCGTGTGTAACGACCGATTTATACGGTGCTTTGCCTGTTGTAGCAACACTTGTAAGCAATGATGACTGGAACCAACCACGATATTGGTCAGCGCCTTCAAGATAAAGGTCAGCGGGCCATTTGAGATTGTCACGAGTTTTAAGAACAGCGGCATGAGTTGAACCTGAG